>DATCIC010000240.1:0-2421 GCA_036508025.1 Rhodoferax sp.
GCGCGTCGGCCAGCGGCTCCAGCCCGGCCTCGCGCGCCAACTGGCCCTTGGTGCGGCGCTTGAGTTTGAACGGCAGGTACAGGTCTTCGAGTTCCTGCTTGCTGGCCGCGGCGACCAGCGCCGCCAGCAGCTCAGGCGTGAGCTTGCCCTGCTCATCAATCGCCTTGATGACCGTTTGGAGGCGGTCACGCAGCTCACGCAGATAGCCCAGGCGGGCCTCCAACTCGCGCAACTGAATATCGTCGAGCCCGTCGGTGGCCTCCTTGCGGTAGCGGGCGATGAAAGGCACGCTGGCACCACCGTCGAGCAAATCGACGGCGGCCTGCACCTGTTTGTTTTGAACCCGGAGTTCCTGCGCGATTTGCGCGATGATTTTCTGCATGACAGTGGGACAAGCCAGCTGGGGCGCTGGCGAACTTGAAGCGAAGGCGGTGAGTGTGCCACAGGCCAACGCGCCGTTGAAAGCATATTTCCCACTGTAAGAGGCACGGTCAAACAACGGCTCACTGAATCAGACCGTGTTCACTCCGCCCGCAAGGCCTGCCTCAACTCCTGCCCCAGCTCCGGCTTGAGCGCAAAAGGGTCGGTTGGGTTGCGCCCGAGCATCACGTCTTCCATCCGGGTCTGCACCGAGGCCAGCGCTTTGGGGTGGCTGTAGATGTAGAACTGGCGGCTGGCGACAGCGTCAAACACTTTTTGCGCCACATCGGCAGCACTGACCTTGCCCGAGCCTACCGCCTTGTCGCTCATGGCCTGCCCGATCAACTGGCTGCGCGTCGGTTTGACGGCAGACGCATCAGACGGCCGGTTGCGATGGCTCTGGCTGATGCCGGTCGGCACAAAAAACGGGCACAAGACCGAGGCACTGATCTGGTCCGTGACCAGGGCCAGGTCCTGGTACAGCGTCTCGCTCATGCTCACCACGGCGTGTTTGCTGGCGTTGTAAATGCCCATATTGGGCGCATTGAGCAGACCGGCCATGCTGGCGGTGTTGACGATATGGCCGCGGTAGGCCGGGTCATTTTTGGCGGCGGCCAGCATCATCGGCGTGAACACGCGCAAGCCGTGGGCGACGCCCATCAGGTTGACGCCCAGCACCCATTCCCAGTCGGCAGCGCTGTTCTCCCAGATCAGGCCACCGGCGCCGACGCCGGCGTTGTTGAACACCAGATGCGGCGCACCAAAACGTGCTTGCACAGCCAGGCCCAGGGCTTCAACCTGGTCGGCTTTGGATACGTCCAGCTGAAACGCCAGCACCGGCGCGCCCAGCGCCTGCATCTCGGCGGTTGCTCGGTCAAGCGCATCTTGCTGCACGTCGGCCAGCACCAGGTTCATGCCCAGTTTGGCGCCAATGCGGGCGCATTCCAGGCCAAAGCCGGAACCAGCACCAGTGAGAACGGCGGTTTTGTTTTTGAAATCAGTGATCACAAAGTTTCTCCAGAAAAAAAGGGTTGGTAAATCAGATCGGTCTAAGCACAATATTGTTCACTTACCGTTCGGGCTTATCTATAAGGCATTGGGTCTCAGCATTTCCAGATGCGCGATGCCGTCCTCTAGATAGGGCCTGCCCTGGTCGACAAAACCGTGGGCGGCATAAAAGTCAAACAGATGGGCCTGGGCGCCAATGCGAATCGGCTGCGCGCCCCACTGCGTACCAAGCGCCCTGACAGCGCGGTCCATCAGCTCGTGCCCCAGGCCAGTGCCGCGCGCATCGGGCGCCGTCAGCACGCGACCAATGCTGGCCTCGGCAAACTTGACGCCAGCGGGGAAACAGCGCGCATAGGCCAGCAACGGCTGATGCGGCAGCCTGGCAGAACCGCTGGCCGATCCGGCAGCGGACCCGGCGGCAAAGCCCAGCAAGTGCATGGCTTGCGCATCAAAGCCGTCCAGGTCCTGAAAGACACAGTTTTGTTCCACCACGAACACCGCGCTGCGGAGTTGCAGCAAAGCGTACAGATCGGCAATGCGCAGGTCGGCAAAGGATGTCCATTGCCAGTGCAGCGCGACAGCTGCGTTCACACGCAACGCTTCAGCCTGCACCAAGGTCTCGCTCATGCGGGCGCCGCAGCCTTGAGCACGTAGCCAATGCGCGGAAAGTGCACCTGCACCGTGCCGGCGCGCGCATCGACCCGGCGCAAGCTGTAGTGGGTGCGCGTGGCCGCCATCAGCTCGCCCTCGGTCACATCGGTGCCAAAGCTCTCGGCCGCGACCGTGACCAGGCTGCCCAGGGCAATCCCGTGCTCATCTTCAAATATAGAGTCTTTTAAGGCGCTAGCCCCCGTGGATGCTGCACAGACAGCTATTGATTCCGCAGCAGACAACTTTTCCATGCGGCCATGTCCGAGCGCCGCCATGCGGTCCATCCAGGCCAGTACAAAGGGGGTGGCGTCCAGAATGCCGGCCATCACCGGCACCACCTGG
>DATCIC010000241.1:0-2188 GCA_036508025.1 Rhodoferax sp.
GGGTCGGGGGCGCGCATGAAAGCCTCACCCACCAGGAACGCGTTGACACCGGCCGCCCCCATGCGCAACACGTCGTCACGGGTCTGGATGCCACTCTCGCAGACCAGCAAGCGGTCAGCAGGCAGTTCGCGCATGAGCGTCAAGGTGGTGTTCAGCGAGACCTCAAAAGTCTTGAGACTGCGGTTGTTGATGCCGATCAGCGGCGTTTTGAGCTGCAACGCCCGCGCCAGTTCGGGCGCGTCATGCACCTCCACCAGCACGGCCATGTCCAGGCTACGCGCAATCGCCTCGAAGTCTTTCATTTGCGCGTCATCCAGAATGGCGGCGATGAGCAGGACCGCATCGGCCCCGCAAGCGCGTGATTCATAAATTTGATAAGCGTCGACCATGAAATCCTTGCGCAGCACCGGCAACGGGCAGGAGGCGCGGGCCTGCTTGAGGTGGTCGATACAACCCTGGAAAAACTGGAGGTCAGTGAGTACCGACAAACAGGCTGCACCATGCTCCGCATAGCTTTGCGCTATATCGGCGGGGATGAAATCCTCGCGCAGCACGCCCTTGGAGGGGCTGGCTTTCTTGATCTCGGCAATCACAGCGGGCTGCCCGGCGGCGATCTTGCTGCGCAGGGCGGCGACAAAATCCCGTGTCAACACACGCGACTCGGCATCGGCGCGCATCACAGCCAAGGGTTTGCGTGCAATGGCTGCCGCGATTTCCTGGCGTTTGACGGCCACGATTTTTTCCAGAATGTCGGTCATTTCGCACTGCCTTTGAGTTGTTGGGACATGGCAACAAGTTGCGCCAGTTTGGTTTTGGCCGCTCCTGATTCAATGGCTGCTCGTGCTTTAGCAATGCCAGCGCTCATCGTCGGCACGACATTGGCAGCGTACAGCGCAACGCCAGCATTGAGAATCACGATGTCTCTTGCCGCCCCCGCCGCGTTGTCCAGCACCCCCAGCAGCATGGTTTTGGACTGTTCCGGCGTTTCCACCTTGAGCGCGCGGTTGCTGGCCATGACCATACCGAAGTCTTCCGGGTGAATCTCATACTCGGTGATTTCACCATTCTTGAGTTCTCCCACCAGAGTCGTCGCGCCCAGCGACACTTCATCCATGCCGTCCTTGCCATACACCACGACCGCGTGCTCGGCACCCAAACGCTGCAGCGCCCGCACCTGAATGCCCACCAGGTCAGGGTGAAACACACCCATCAGGATATTGGGGGCACCCGCCGGGTTGGTCAGCGGCCCGAGCAGATTGAAGATGGTCTTGATGCCCAGTTCCTTGCGCACCGGTGCCACGTTTTTCATGGCCGGGTGGTGATTGGGCGCAAACATGAAGCCGACCCCCACCTGTTCAATGCACTGGGCAATGGCCTCGGGCGACAAATTGATGTTGATGCCCAGCGACTCCATCACGTCGGCGCTGCCGCTCTTGCTGCTGACGCTGCGGCCCCCGTGCTTGCTGACGCGGGCACCCGCAGCAGCGGCCACAAACATGGCGCAGGTCGAGATGTTGAAGGTATGCGCGCCGTCGCCACCGGTGCCCACAATGTCGACCAGATGGGTGGCGTCAGCAACATTGACCTTGGTGGAGAACTCGCGCATCACCTGCGCGGCGGCCGTGATTTCGCCGATGGTTTCCTTTTTGACGCGCAGGCCGGTGATCAGGGCTGCAATCATGACGGGCGACCACGCACCCGTCATGATGCCGCGCATGATGTGCAGCATCTCGTCATGAAAAATCTCGCGGTGCTCAATGGTGCGCAGCAGCGCTTCTTGCGGGGTGATTTTGTGGGTGTTCGGCATGGTCTTAAGTTGAGGAAAGCGTTGGCTCACGTAGCTTCAGTTTGTCGCGCAAGGTTTCAGGAAGGTGGATTGTCCGTCAAGGCCTGTTAAAAACAAGGCCACCTTGGGGTTCAAGGCATTGGTCCAGAATCCTTTGGCAAACACATTTTTTAAGTAATTTTGGCCTGTAGCAACCGTGGATATTGGGTCAACAGCTATTAAATCAGGAGTATATTTCTTGCTTCCCGAGATCAGCATGGTCCAGCCCACATACACCAGATAGGCCGCCCCCACAAAGTTGTGTCGGCCAAGCCAGCGGCTCACGGTCTGCCCATTAAAAAATCACGCATCGCCGCCACGGTGCGGTCAATACCCGCCGCATCGACATCCAGATGCGCCACA
>DATCIC010000242.1:0-15395 GCA_036508025.1 Rhodoferax sp.
CGGCATTACCTGCAACATCATCTTGCCCGGCAGAATTGCAACCGATCGCATCAAGTTTCTCGATGAAGCCAAAGCGAAAAGAGAAGGACGCGCCGTGTCACAAGTCTGTGCAGAAAGCACCAGCACCATTCCCATGGGCCGCTACGGCAACCCGGACGAATATGCCGATGTCGTGACTTTCCTGGCCAGCACGCGCTCGTCTTACATGACGGGATCTATGTTCCGCGTGGATGGTGGACTGATTTCCAGCATCTGATACACCCACTGTCAAAGAAGGCGACCCATGACCACAGAAACACTCCCCCTGGACGCAGACCTCATCCGTACGCTGTCCCATGTCACAACGGCTACCCTGACGACGGTGCTCTTGAAAAAGGGACTTCGTCATGTCTGGCTCAGAGGCACCATGCCGATCAAAAGCGATCAGCCGCGTCGCGTTGGACGGGCCTTCACCTTGCGCTTCGTTCCTGCTCGCGAAGATCTGGCCACGCCGGAATCCTGGTCCTCACCCATTTCGACGCGGGCGGCCATCGAAGCCATGCCCGCAGGCTGTATTGCCGTGGTCGATGCCATGGGCGTGACGGATGCCGGCATTTTCGGTGACATCCTGTGTACACGGATGAGCAAACGCGGCGTTGCAGGTCTTGTCACTGACGGCGTGGTGCGCGACTTGGCCGGCGTGCTCGCCAGCGGATTCCCGGTCTGGTGCGCAGGCACGGCGGCGCCGCCATCGGTGGCAGCCCTGACGTTCGTGAGTTGGCAAGAGCCGATTGCCTGCGGTGGCGTCGCCGTTTTTCCTAATGATGTCATCGTGGTTGATTCAGATGGCGCGGTGCTCATTCCGGCGGCTCTGCTGGAAGAGGTTGTGGCCTTGGCTGTCGAGCAAGAACGCCTTGAAACGTGGATCATGAACGAGGTCGAAAATGGGGCCGCCTTGCCGGGACTTTACCCACCGAATGCCGCTGCAAAAGCCCGTTATGAAGCTTCAAAAGTAAAAGCATGAACAAATTAGCTGCAAGCGCCAAGGGCGCTTATTTGATTGCCATCACCCCGTTTACAGAGAACGGTGCGCTCGACCTGGCCAGCACGGATCAAATGGTCGATTTTTATCTGGCCAAGGGCGCATCGGGCCTGACCATCCTGGGCATTCTCGGAGAAGCCACCAAGTTAACCGCTGAAGAATCCAAATTCTTCACCAAACGGGTGCTGCAGCGTGTCAATGGCCGTGTCCCGGTCGTGGTGGGCGCATCATCCGCAGGTTTTGCACCGATGCGGGAATTGACGCAGAGCGTGATGGCGCTGGGGGCCTCCGGCGTCATGATTGCGCCCCCTGCTTCAGTGCGCACCGATGATCAAATCGTGGCCTACTTTGACATGGTCAACGAGACGCTTGGCAGCGACGTGCCCTGGGTTCTGCAGGATCATCCGGTCTCCACGGGCGTGCAGATGTCAACGGGTGTGATTTTGCGCATCATCAAAAATTCACCCACCTGTGTGATGCTCAAGCATGAAGATTCTCCTGGCCTGGCCAAGTTGTCGGCGATTCGCGCTGCCAGTGATCGGGGCGAGGCAAGGCGTGTGTCGATCCTGACCGGCAACGGAGGCGGACTGTTCTTGCCGGAGGAGTTGACGCGCGGCGCCGACGGCGCCATGACCGGGTTTGCCTACCCAGAGATGATGGTCGATGTCATCACAGCCCATGCGGCGGGTGAGATTGAAAAGGCACACGATATTTTCGATGCCTATCTGCCACTCGCACGGTACGAACAACAGACTGGCATCGGCTTGGCGGTGAGAAAGCACATCATGGCCCAGCGCGGCGCCATCGCCTGCGCGACGCTGCGAAAACCCGGCTTACAGCTGTCAAGCTCCGACATGGCCGACATTGCCCGTTTGACAGAACGACAAAGCAGACGCCTGCAAGAACTTCAGTAACTTCAGCAAGTTCAAACATCCTGATCCCGACGGAACCCCCGTCGGCACTTGACACGCCCGGCGGGCCTCCCAGACGCGGGAAAACCCCTAAGTATTGGCGCTCCCCGGCTGACCATTCAACGTTTATTTATTGTATTCTGTAAGGCAGCCTGACAAAAATTCTTTTACCCTGATCACAAGGAGACAGTTCCATGCGTTTTATCCAAAAACTCGGTCTTGCCCTAGGGCTTGGCGCCATCATCGCCAGCAGCTCTGCCTTGGCGCAGCAAGCGCAATTCATCACCGTGCTGACCGGCGGCACCAGCGGGGTGTACTACCCGCTCGGCGTCTCCCTGTCACAGATTTACGGCAAGGCCATTCCAGGGGCAAAGTCTTCAGTACAGGCCACCAAGGCTTCCGCCGAAAACCTCAACCTGCTCCAGGCAGGCCGCGGGGAAATCGCCTTCACCCTCGGTGATGCCCTGTCCGACGCCTGGAAGGGCAACGAGGAAGCAGGTTTCAAGGTGCCACTGAAAAAACTGCGCGGTGTCGCCGGTATCTATTCCAACTACATCCAGATCGTCGCCAGCGCCGACTCGGGCATCAAGACCCTGGCTGACCTGAAGGGCAAGCGCGTCGCCGTCGGCGCGCCGAAGTCCGGCACCGAAATCAACGCCCGTGCCATCCTCAAGGGCGCCGGGCTAAGCTACAAAGACTTGGGCAAGGTCGAATACCTGCCGTTCGGCGAATCGGTCGAACTGATGAAAAATCGCCAGATAGACGCAACCCTGATCTCGGCGGGCCTTGGCGTCTCAGCCTTGCGCGACCTGGCAACTTCGGTGAAGATGATCGTCGTGCCGATTCCCGCCGACGTAGTGGCCAAGATCAACGACCCCGCCTATATTTCAAGCACCATCCCGGCCAACACCTACGAGGGACAGACCGCAAGCGTGACCACCGTGGCGATCGAGAATTTTATCGTTACCCATGAAGGCGTATCGACTGACACGGTCTACAAGATGACCAAGGCCATGTACGAAAACCTCGATCAGATGGTCGCTGCCCATACCGCGGCAAAAGCCATCAAGCGCGAGGAAGGCCCCATGCATATGCCTCTTCCGCTGCACCCCGGTGCCGAGAAATATTACCGCGAAGTCGGCCTGATCAAGTAAGCGATCGGCCGTGATCGTCTTCGAGCCGCGCCGGCCAAGCGCCACACCGGCCAGCCAACTCTGTCCCCAACACTTTAGATTTATTCTGGATCGCCATGACTAACGCCGCCAATGACACGCCGCAGGGCCTGTTCGACCACCCTGCTTCGACCGAGGAATTTCAGGAGCACGGCCATACCCGCAATCTGGGCGGCTGGGCGCTGAAAACGGTGCTCTTTGCGGCCATCGCTTTTTCCGCCTACCAACTGATGGTGGCCGGTTTCTCACCCTTGTCCAGCCTCGTCACCCGCGCCTTCCACGTCGGCTTTCTGCTCCTGCTCGCTTTCCTGCTCTATCCGGCCATGCAGCGCGCCAAGCCGCAGACCCACATCCCCTGGTACGACTGGATTCTGGCGCTGTCCGGTTTCGGCCTCGCCTTCTACCACTGGATTTTCGAGGCTGACCTGATCCAGCGCTCGGGCGATCCGACCATGACCGATCTCGTCGTCGGCGCCATTGTGGTTCTACTGGTATTCGAGGCAGCGCGGCGCATCCTCGGCGTGGCACTGCCCATCGTTTGCGGCCTGTTCCTGCTCTACGGCCTGTTCGGCCAATACCTGCCTGGCGATCTGGCCCATCGGGGCTATACCGTGGCGCAACTGGTGGACCAGTTGGGCTTCGGCACCGAAGGCATCTACGGTATCCCGACGCTGGTGTCGGCCACCTATATTTTCCTGTTTATCCTGTTCGGTTCTTTCCTTGAACACGCCGGCATGATCCGGCTCTTCAACAGCGTGGCGCTGGGCTTCGTCGGCCATGCCCAGGGCGGACCAGCCAAGGTGGCGGTGATCTCCTCTGGCTTCATGGGCATGATCTCAGGCTCGGGCGTCGCCAACGTGCTCACCATCGGGCAGTTCACCATTCCGCTGATGAAGCGCTTCGGCTATTCGTCCGTCTTCGCCGGCGCCGTCGAGGCCACCTCGTCGATGGGCGGCCAGATCATGCCGCCGGTGATGGGCGCGGTCGCCTTCATCATGGCCGAAACGCTCAACGTGCCCTACGCCGACATCGTCAAGGCGGCGGTGATCCCGGCCTTCCTCTATTACTTCACGGCATTCGTCATGGTGCACCTGGAGGCGGGTCGCCTGAAGCTGCTCGGCATCCCCAAGGACCAGTGCCCGAATCCCTGGCTTGCCATCAAGGAAAACTGGTACCTGATCCTGCCGCTGGCGGCACTGGTGGTGATGCTGTTCGAGGGCTTCACGCCGATGTTCGCGGGCATGATGGGCCTGGCCCTGACGGCGATCCTGATTCTGGGCAGCGCCATCGCCGCACGCATTTCACAAACGGCCTTCCGCGTCGTGTTCTGGTTCGCGATGGGCCTGGGCGCCGCCTCGTTCGCCAAATGGGGCATACAGCCGGTGATGGCGGTGATCGCCGCGCTCGCCATCGGCAACCTGTTCGTCCAGGGTGGCAAGAAGACCCTGCACACCATGAAGATGAGCCTGGTCGATGGCGCCAAGCAGGCGCTGCCGGTGGGTATCGCCTGCGCCGTCGTCGGTGTCATCATCGGCGTCTTGACCCTGACCGGAGCAGCCTCCAGTTTCGCCGGCTACATCCTGACCATCGGCCAGAAGAGCCTGTTCGCCTCGCTGTTCCTGACCATGATCGTCTGCCTGATCCTGGGCATGGGCATCCCGACCATTCCCAATTACATCATCACCAGCTCCATTGCCGCCCCGGCCCTGCTCAAGCTCGGCGTGCCGCTGATCGTCTCGCACATGTTCGTGTTTTATTTCGGCATCATGGCCGATCTGACGCCACCGGTGGCGCTGGCCGCCTTCGCCGCGGCCTCGATCGCCAAGGCCTCGCCGATGAGAATCGGTTTCAAGGCCACGCAGATCGCCATCGCCGGGTTCGTCGTGCCCTACATGGCGGTCTACGACCCGGCGCTGATGCTGCAGGGACCATGGACCACACTCACCGTCGCCTATGTCTCTTTCAAGGCCGTGCTCGCCATCAGCCTATGGGCCGTGATGACCATCGGCTACCTGTGGCAGCCGGTCAGCTTGCTCTGGCGCGTTTTTGCCTTCGTCGCCGCCGCCCTGCTGGTGGCCGCCGTGCCCTTCACCGACGAGATCGGCTTCGCCATGGCCGCCATGTTCATCACTTGGCAGTGGTTCAAAAACCGCAAGGTCCCGCAAGTAATGACCGCATGAGATGAGCGGTATCTGCCTTGCCGCCGGAGTGATCGTCGCGACTCTGCCGCTGTCGGCCTTCACGCTGGCATGGACGCATTCGATCGAAAAAATTCGCTGGGAAGAGGATTACCGCATCCAGGATAGCCACCTGGTTCTTGAAGAAGCGCGCATCCGGGGCAGCGGTGCCGGTATGGAGCCGCCTGCCGACGCAAAATTCAAAAACGGCGTCTGGCACTACAAACCGATCCTGCCACCACTCGAACGGTTAAGGCTCACCCACTCCCCCTACACCGCCGGCTACGAGATCTGTAGCAGTGGGGGCTGCAAGCCGCTCACCACCCTACTCTCCGGCCTGCCCGATTTTGCGTTGATTGAGGTTTCCGCTTGCAGCGATTCGCCATAGTGTTGCAAGCGCGGGATCTGCTGAATTTTTTCGCAATTTCCCCTCCAGGGTTCAGCCCCTGGTGTTGTTCGAGCGGAACCACAACCGCCCCGGGGTCAAGCGTTTGGCGGCAGAAATAGCGACTGCAAGTCATTCAAAAAATCAAAGCCTCGCGCCGTGGGCGTCACGCGGGCCAGGTCGCGCACGATCAAACCCTGCGCCTGCGCCTGCTCCAGCGCTGCTTGAATGGCGGTGATGGCCAAGCCGGTGCGCTCGCAGAACAGTTTCAGGGCAAACCCGTCTTTCAAACGCAAGGCATTCAACATGAACTCCAAGGGCAAGTCGGCGCGGCTGACTTCTTCGTCTTGCGCCAGACAATGGCCCGCCAGCGCTTGTTCCATGTAGCGTGCGGGCTCCCGATAGCGCACCTGGCGCACCACGCGGTGCGCAAAGCTGAGCTTGCTGTGCGCACCCGCACCTAAGCCTAAGTAGTCGCCAAACTGCCAGTAATTGAGGTTGTGAAAGCAGCGGTGGCCGGGCGCCGCATAGGCCGACACTTCGTAGCGCTGCAGGCCCGCCGCGCCCGTCAGGTCGGTGATCAAGTCCAGCATGTCGTAGGCGGTGTCGTCCTCCGGCAGCGGCGGCGGGTACTTGGCAAAAAAAGTGTTGGGTTCGATGGTGAGTTGATAGATCGAAATGTGCGGCGGCTTGAACGTCAACGCCAACGCCATGTCTTGCTGGACATCCGCCAACGTCTGCCCCGGCAGCGCGTACATGAGGTCCAGATTGAAGGTGTCAAAGGCCTGCGCGGCTTCTTCCACGGCGGCAAGCGCTTGTGCGCCGTCGTGCACCCGCCCCAGCGTCTTCAAAAAGGAGTCGTTGAAGCTCTGCACGCCGACCGATAAACGGGTCACGCCAGCACTGCGAAAAGCCCGAAACCGATCTTTCTCAAAGGTGCCCGGATTGGCCTCCAAGGTGATTTCGCAACCCGGCTCCAGCCGCAGCCGCGCCCGGATGCCGCCCAGCAGGCGATCAATGGTCTCGGGCGAAAACAGGCTGGGCGTGCCACCGCCGATAAAAATGCTGTGCACCGTGCGGCCCCAAATCAGCGGCAAGGCGGCCTCCAGGTCGACCATCAGGGCCGCTAGGTAGCGCTGCTCGGGCAGCTCGGCGGCGCGCATCTCGTGCGAGTTGAAGTCGCAATAAGGGCACTTCTTCAAACACCAGGGCAGATGCACATAAAGCGACAGCGGCGGCAAGGCGGCCAACTGCAACGTGCCGGGGCGCAGGTAGTGCCCCATGTCGTGCGGCGCCGAAGTTGACTCAGTGGCGGAAACAACAGGAATCATGCGCAGTCCGCCATGCCTTACACCCAGCGCTCGCGCATCAGCGCCAGCATGGCGCGGGCAGCCCGGCCCCGGTGGCTGTTGGCGTTCTTGACCTCGACCGGGAATTGGGCGAAGGTCTGGCCGAACTCGGGGATGAACATCACCGGATCAAAACCAAAACCGTTGCTGCCCACCGGCGCGCGGGCAATCTCGCCCACCACTCGGCCAACCGCAATCAAAGGCTCCGGGTCTTGCTCTGAGCGCACCGCTACCAGCGTGCTCACCAGCGCGGCACGCCGATCCTCAACATCGCGCATTTGTTCCAGCAGGGCGCGCACGTTGTTGTCGTCGCCTTTTTCATAGCCAAACCGGGTGGCGTAGAAGGCCGTTTGCACCCCCGGCAAACCCCCAAAGGCATCGACACACAGGCCGGCGTCGTCGGCCAGCGCGGGCAAGCCGCTGTGCGCGCTGGCATGACGCGCCTTGGCCAGCGCGTTTTCGACAAAGGTGTGATACGGCTCAGGCGCCTCGGGAATGCCGAGCTCGCCTTGGGTGATCAACTCAAACCCGAGCGGTGCCAACATGGCGCGCAGCTCGGCCAATTTTCCGGGGTTATTGGATGCTAAGACAATTTTCATTAAATAGGGCTGTAGCCCCCGTGAAATATGGATGGTTAGCTATTTATTTAATAGTGACATTTTTTGCAATGCAACCAGCTCGCTGATGCCTTGTTCGGCCAGCGCCAGCAAGGCATTCATCTCCTGGCGCGAAAATGCCGCACCCTCGGCCGTACCCTGCACCTCCACAAAATGACCGGCCCCCGTCATCACCACGTTCATGTCGGTGTCACAGGCCGAGTCCTCGGTGTATTCCAGATCAAGCAAGGGCGTGCCGTCGACGATGCCCACCGAGATGGCGGCCACATGGTCGCGAATCGGCGACAGCTGCAGCTTGCCTTGCGCCAGCAACTGGGTCACCGCGTCCTGCGCCGCCACAAACGCACCGGTGATGGCCGCCGTGCGGGTGCCGCCGTCTGCTTGCAGGACATCGCAGTCAAGGTGAATGGTGCGCTCACCGAGCAGGCCCAGGTCAAACACCGAGCGCAGCGAGCGGCCGATCAGGCGCTGAATCTCCTGGGTGCGCCCGCTTTGCTTGCCACGCGCCGCCTCGCGCTCGTTGCGGCTGTGGGTGGCACGCGGGAGCATGCCGTATTCGGCCGTGACCCAGCCTTGGCCGCTGCCTTTTTTGTGAGCTGGCACCTTTTCTTCCACCGAGGCCGTACACAATACTTTGGTATTGCCAAACTCGATCAGTACCGAACCTTCGGCGTGCATGGTGTAGCCGCGCTGAATTTTTACCGCCCGCAACTGGTTGGCAGCGCGTGCGCCGACTCTCAAAAATTGATGCATAGTGAAATGGTGAGCTTAGCCGCTCTTTTTAAGCGCCGAGCGGCGAATGGCCTCGTTAATTTCAGCGATAGAGCGCTCAATGGCGGCATCGTCCAAGTCTTCCAGCGCCGCGTCCAGCGTGTCGCCCTGAAACGTTGAGGCAAAAAAACCATCATTGAGCGTGTCGGTTGAAATACTGCCCCGGGTTGATTCAAACCCATCCGGCATTTCCCACTCAAGCGCGATACAGGTCACGTTGTCGCTTTTATCGCCGGCCGTGCGCAGTGCGCTTTCCACCAGTTCCGGGACGGCTTCATTGACTGGTTTATGCGACAAACAGTCAACAATGTCGGCCTCGCTGAGCCGGTCCCACAAACCGTCCGAGCACAGCATCAGCTTGTCGCCCTGCTGCAGTCCAACGGGTCCGGCGATGTCAAACACCGGCTTGGTTGGAGAACCCAGGCAGGTAAACAGAACGTTGCGATTGATGCGCTCCGCCGATTTTTTGTCTGCTGCAGTGGCCCGCTGCTGCTCGAGAAACGAGTGATCGCGGGTTCGCACCAACAGTTCGCCCTGGCGCACCAGGTAGAGCCGGGAGTCACCACAATGAATCCAACTCACGGCCCCATCCTGCACCAAGGCCACCACCGCCGTGGTGCGCGGCGTATCCAGCATGCCATGCTGAATGGCGTGATGCAAAATCTGGCGGTGCGCCGTCAACATAGCAGAGGTTAAAAACGTTGCAACATCAACGATATTCGGCTGCGCCTCTTTCTGGTACATGGCCGCGATGGTCTGCAAAGCCAGCTGCGCCGCAACCTCCCCTTGCGGGTGGCCCCCCATGCCGTCGGCGAGAAAAAAAATGCCCGATTCGCGCGTGTAGCAGTAGCCCATGCGATCTTCGTTTTTTTCCCGCGAGCCTTTACGGCTGATCTGAAAAATGGAAAATTTCATTTGATCTTCGCGCCAAAACGGGTCGCTTTTTGGACGCTCTTTTTCGTGTCTGACACCATGGTGTCGAATTGAAGTCGAACTTTTTCAGTCACACTGAGCTTGGTATAGCGACGCTCGCCCGCGCGGCTCAGCTCTTTTTGCAGAGCAAACACCGACTGCGGCCGCGACAACGGGTCGAGCGACATGCACCACTCCACGACCTCAATCAGGTTGTCAGAGTAAACACCGCGCATGCGCGTCAGCGCCATGGCAATGCGGTCTTTCTCAAGGCGTTGCGGCGCCTCATTGGGTGGGTAACCCAGCATGCAGGCGTAAATACAGGCACCAATGGCGTAAATGTCGGTCCAAGGCCCCATGGCGGCATCGCGCCGGTACATTTCAGGGGCGGCAAAGCCAGGGGTGTACATGGGGCGGACGAAATTACCCTCTTTGCTCAACACTTCACGCGCCGCACCAAAATCAATCAGCACGGACTTATTGTCATCCGTGACAAAAACATTGGCCGGCTTGATGTCCAGGTGCAGCATCTTGTGCTGATGGACAATGCGCAAACCACGCAGAATTTCGTCAAACAGGGACCGGATGGTCGACTCCCGGAACACTTTGGCCTGTTTGAGGTCTCGCGCCGTGACGATGAAATCCTGCAGCGACGCACCCTCCAGATAATTCATCACCATGTAAACGGTTTCGTTCTCCCTGAAAAAATTCAGCACACTCACCACGGAAGGGTGTGATATCTGCGCCAGCGAGCGGCCTTCTTCAAAGAAACTCTTCAGGCCAAGGCGGTACAAGGACAATTTTTCCGGATGCACCTGCGGCAGCAATTCGCCCGGCGCGCGGCTGGCCAGCGCCGACGGCAGGTACTCCTTGATGGCGACTTGCTGACCCTCGCCATCTTCGGCCAAGTAGACCACGCCAAAGCCACCGGCTGCCACTTTGCGGATCACGCGGTAACCCCCGATCCGTGTGTTGGGCGCTAAGGGGGCGGGTCTGACCTTTGACATAATTATTGGTTGAACTTCGATGGAGCTGGTGGGAACCGGGTTATTCTCGACCCCACTTCATTGATCAAAGAGTCCCTATGTCAGTTTACAGCATGACTGGTTATGCCAGTGCCCAACACAGCAGTGCCCGTTCCAGTTCCGAGGTCGAATCCAAGAGCCCCCCGCCGAGTCATTTGGGGCTCGAAATCCGCTCCGTCAACAGCCGTTTCCTGGACCTGTCTTTCAAGTTACCAGAAGAACTGCGGCCCTATGAGCCGGCGCTGCGCGAACTGCTGGTCAGCCGCCTCAAGCGCGGCAAGGTCGAGGTGCGTGCCGCCATTGAAAGCAGCGTCCAGGGTAGCGTGGTGGACCCAACGCCGCGATTGATGCAGCGCCTTAACGCGGTGCAAGACAACGTCAAAGCCTGGCTGCCAGATGCCGCCCCGCTGAGTGTGGCCGACGTCATCCGTTTGGCCGCAGGCGAGCTCGGCACCCACGGCGACTGGAGCGAGACCCTCTTGAGCCTGGGCCGCCAGGCGCTGGAAGAACTAATCCAAGCCCGCGAGCGTGAAGGCGCACGCCTGGCCACCATGTTGATTGAGCGCCTGGGCCAAATCCGGGCACTGGCAGCCCTGGCAGTGCCGCTGGTGCCGCAGCTGGTGGCGCAGCAACGCCAGCGCTTTCTTGATCGCTGGCAGGAGGCCATGGCCTTGCTTGACGGCAGCACGCTGCCAGAGGCGGCGCAAGACCGTGCGCTGACCGAAGCCACCGCCTTTGCGATCCGCATTGACGTCGCCGAAGAAATTACCCGCATCCAGTCGCACCTGGATGAAATTGAACGCCTGATCCAAAAAGGTGGCGAACTGGGCAAGCGACTCGATTTCCTGATCCAGGAGCTGCACCGCGAAGCCAACACGCTGGGCTCCAAATCGGCCGCGCTGGAGTTGACCCACATTTCCGTGGACATGAAAGTGTTGATCGAGCAAATGCGCGAACAGGTGCAGAACATAGAGTAAGGCTTCTTGGGGCCGGCAAAAACCGGGCGCGTTGTACTTTTCAATGATCTCGCGAATGGACTTGAACAGGCGTTTTTCACCGCCGTAGATCACATCCAGTTCACCGATATCGGTGGTGAATTGCGACAGACGGTTTGCGACAGGGGACTGTCTTGGCCAGAAGAATCGACCTTGCCGCGAGCGTTCGACCTGTACACTGCGCGCAATGTTAGGAGGCGCTTTCGGCGCGGATGGCCCGGCCAGCGGCGTCGAAATAGACGAACCAAGTATGCTGGCCATAAGGTCCGCGCGGGAATTCCAGTGGAATGCCTGCGTCCACCCGGCGCTCCATGTCGGGCGGCGCGTAGCTACTGCAGGCCGGCAATAGCAGTGACAAGCACAACAAAAGCCAGTTTCAGGGTGACAAACAATGACGCATCATGGATTCTCCTGATTGGCGCTCCGCCCCGTAATGCCTCAGGCATCAAGCTCGGGTAGCGCCGGAAGATGCCGTCCTCATTGAACGGAATGCGGCGTTCGCTGCGCAGGTACGCCGACACTCGGGCGTGCTGTGCAACGCGCTCGTGCAGCGCCAACACCAGCGGGGTCTTCTTCAAGGCGCGCTTCGTCGCCTTGGGGAACGCATAGAGCAGGCCCGCCACCAACTGGAATAGCGACAGGTCGGCATAGCTCAGTCGCGCACCGACCAGATGCTGGTCGCCTTTGGGGTTGCGCGCCAGCACGGTCTCCAGCCAGCCGAGAAATTTGGGAATGCGTTGAGTGCGAAATTCTTTCGCGGCCCGGGCCGCTTCCATCTTCTGGTCTTCGTAATACAGGCCAGCGCCTACCGGGTGGTGCGTGTTGTGCGCCTCGTCCACCGCGTCGGCAATCGTGAGCTGGATCTGATGCGTCCACAGGCGGTCGGCCTCGCTGGCGCCCACCAGCTTGAGGCGCGGGCCCAGGTACAGCAGGATGGCGGCGCTCTGCCCGATCACCTGCTTGCCGTCCACCAGCACCGGACAGGCAAACGGGGGCCGCGCGACGGACTCGTCTTGCAGGTAGTGGAACAAGGCCGGCAGGCCCAGCCCGTTGGAGGCGTCGCCACGCGCGACATCGACATACGGTGCGCCGGCAGCTTCAAGCGCCAGACGAACAAATTCGCCGCGCCCCTGGATGCTGGGCCAGTAGTGGAGTTGGTAAGACATGGCGTTGTTGAATAAATAAAATTTGCTCAAAGTGTCTGACAGTTGGCTTCAATGTACCGCAGTTGCCGGATGCGGCTGATCGTCGCCGCTCAAGTGCCGTTGTATCCAACGCTGTAATTCGGCAACACGCTGCGCCTCCTCCTCGACAACCGCTTTGGCCAGCACCTTGATTTCCTGGTCCATGGTGGTCTGCCGGATTTCGGTATAAAGATCAAGGCCGAGTTCCAGGCGATTGCCTACTGGCTGGGGCGCACCTACCCGCGCAAACGTCTGCTATCTTCACCACCAACCGTTATCTGCCATCAGTACTGGCCGACAACGACCGCGCGGCGTGGGGCTCCTGAATCAATAGCGAAGGCAGCTTGCTACGCTCTGGCATCGCGCAAGGTCGCCACCAAAAGCCCCAGTCCAAAACGCCAACCACTGCGGCCGCCATGCGGTCGGCCATGCGGTCGGCCATGCCGCGCTGCATGTCAATGATGATGAGTGCTTGGTGAGTGGTGTGGTTCACTTGACGGTCCGAATACTCGGCAGAACAAAGCGAGCTTGCGTTTCAAGGCGCTTTCAAACTGGAACTCATTGCAGTTCTTGCAGTGGCGCGGGCCGCCATTTCGCCAGCCGGTTCTCAACCAACGTCATGGCGTATTCAGCAGCAAGGGCCACGACCATGATGATCACGATGGCAGCGTACATGCCGGCCGCGTCAAACGAACCCTTGGCCACATTGATGAGCAAACCAATGCCATAACGGGCACCGACAAATTCGCCCACAATGGCGCCCACAATGGCGAAGCCAAAACTCACATGCAGGGAGGCAAAGATCCAGCTCATGGCGGACGGAATCACCACCGAACGGGTGAGCTGCCAACCCCTGGCACCCAGGATCTGGGCATTGGAGAGCAGATTGCGGTCCGCCTCCACCACGCCCTGGAAGGCGTTGGAAAACACCACAAAGAACACCATGACAAAGGACAAGGCTACTTTGGAGGTCAAGCCCAAGCCAAAGATCATGATGAAAATCGGTGCCAACACCACCCGCGGCACGGAGTTGATGACCTTGATGTAGATCGAAAACACATCGGCCAGCATCCGGTTGCGTCCCAAGGCAATGCCAGCCACGATACCGGCGATGGAACCGGAGAAGAAACCAAGTAGAGATTCTTCCATGGTGACCCAGAGGTGGAACCACAATGGGCCTTCAGAGGTGCCGTCCACGATCCATTCAACCAGGCGCATGACGATAGCCCATGGGCTGGAGAAAAAGAAGGGATCCAATAACTTGAACTTGACAGCCAATTCCCAGCCGCCAAGAAAGAAGACGAGGATGAAGTAACGCCAAAAATAGACAGCGGATATGCGCTGGCGAGCCGCCTTGGCAGCCTTGGCTTCAATTTCTGCGTCAGAGGTGCCGGGCTGAAAAATGGCGCCGGCGGCAATAGTTGCAATAGATGCATTAGTCATGTTGTTTCCTTAGGCCACCAAGGCCTCTTCACGGGCAGCACCGCGCTGAACTTCGTCGCGCAGGTCCTCCCAAATGGTGCGAGAAATGTCGATAAAGCGTTTGTCGTAGCGGATTTCACTCACGATACGGGGACGAGGGAGATCAACGGGGTACACCGATTTGACCGTCGCAGGTCCCGCAGTGAGTACATAAACCTTGTCGGCCAGGGCAACGGCCTCTTCAAGGTCGTGTGTGACAAAAACCACGGAAGCCTTGGCCTGCGACCACAGGCTGAGAAGCTCCTCATGCATCAAGGCGCGGGTCTGCACGTCCAGCGCTGAAAACGGCTCATCCATCAACAAAATTTGCGGTTCATTGATGAAGGTCTGTGCCAACGAGACGCGTTTTCGCATACCGCCGGAAAGCTGATGGGGATACTTTGATTCGTGACCAGAAAGATTCACACGCGCCAGCCACTCACGCGCTTTGGCGTAGGCCTGCTCTTGGGGCATACCGCGAAACAGCGGTCCCGCCACCACGTTGTCAATCACACTTCGCCACGGAAAGAGCGCATCCGTCTGGAAAGCAAATCCGATGCGTGGATGAATGCCCGTGACCGGGGCGCCCATCACACGAACCTCCCCTGCCGAGGGCTTGGCCAGACCAGTGACAAGGTTCAAGGTGGTGGATTTTCCGCAGCCAGTCGGGCCGACCACCGCGACGAATTCGCCACGTGCAACGGACATGTTGAAGTCCCGCAGGGCGGTCATGGACTTGCCGTCCGGGGTAAGAAAACGGCGACTGACGTTGATTAACTCAATCGCCGGGCTGTCGTTGTGATCAGTCATTGCTTGCTCCAGCTTACTTGGCGTTCTTCACGAACTCGGTGGTGTAGGTCTTCGACAAATCTACTGTCTTGCCTTTGACGTTCTTCGAGAACGCGGACAACACGGAAAGAACCGTTTCGGGACCTCCCGCTGGCATCACGCCATCGGCGGTGAACATCGCCTTGCCGTCGGCCAGGGCCTTGACATAGCCCTCTTTATCACCCGCATAGAAATCCTTGGGCATCTTGTCGGCAATCTCGGCGGCGCTGTGCGTATTGATGTATTTCAGTGTTTTGACAAACGCGTTGGCCAGCTTTTGGACGGTCGGCTTGTTCTTCTCGACCCAATTGATGGGCATGTACAGCGACGCTGCAGGGTAGGTTCCGCCAAGCGCCTGTTTGGTCTTCTCTACCGATCGCATATCCACCAGAATGCGTGCCTCGCCGGTCTTGAGCAAGCGCGAGATAGTGGGCTCGGTAGTCATGCCGGCCTGAATCTTGTCCTGGGCCATTGCGGCGATAAAGGTCGTCCCCGCGCCCACGGGTATGGTGGAAAATTCGCCCAACGGAACGCCCGCCTTGACCATCAGGTACTGCGAAAGAAAATTGGTAGAAGAGCCCAAGCCG
>DATCIC010000243.1:0-5558 GCA_036508025.1 Rhodoferax sp.
CTGTCAGGCTGGCCAGGAGGGTGGCGGCCTCGCGCGCCTGGCCGGAAAAGCGCACGCGCAAGACGCGGTCGTCCAGCACCACCGACTGGCGCGATGTGCGCTCCATTGAAACGCTGAGCTCACTCAGTGACTGGGCGAGCCGGCTGAGCTCAAGCGATTGGGACGCGCCGTCTCGGCTTTGCAGCGTGAGTTCTTCCAGCGTGAACAGGGCGCGCAACGAGGCCGCACCCAGCAAAGCGGCAATCAGCAAAAAAGCGATCACCAGCAGTTGCCGGAACGAAAATTTCTGCAGCATCTTCAAAGGCTAGGAGGTGAGGTCGTGAAAGTAATGCCAGTGCAACGAGGCCGCTTCATCGACGTTGTCCACTTTATCGCTGGACTTCATCGCCTTGCGCGGTCTTGAGCACGTCGGCTATCTTGTCCGAATCGTACCCGTTCATCTGGCAGCCGAAGGTTTTGACAAGGACTTTTTTGGACATGGCGGAAATTTCAAATAAATTACTATTATTTATATAGCATATTATTCATAATTGACAGGGTCTAGAGCCTGTTTTCTTATGCAGATTCAATTACAAAGTGCATCAGCTGCTAGTTTAATCGGGCGCATTTCCAAACCTGCAAATCAGCCCCCTAGTTCTTTAGAACTAGGGCAATCGCATCGCGCATAGTTCCATTTTCAATACAGACCTGTTCCATAGAGGGATAGCGTCGCAGGGTCGCAAAACCTAAAGTCATGTCAATCCAAAAAGGAGTTTTCGACATGACAAAGAAAGGGCAAGCGCTCTCGGTGCTGATTGTGAGCACATTCGCATTCACCGTCTGCTTCATGGTGTGGATGATGTTTGCCGTGATCGGCATCCCCATCAAAAAGCTGTTGGGGCTCAACGCCACAGAATTCGGGCTACTGACGGCCATGCCCGTCTTGACCGGCTCGCTGATTCGGGTGCCGCTGGGCATCTGGACCGACAAATACGGCGGCCGCATCGTGATGGCCCTCCTGATGTCACTGACCGTACCGGCCATCTGGCTGATGAGCTACGCCACCGCCTATTGGCATTTTCTGACCATCGGCTTGTTTGTCGGCTTGGCCGGCGGCGCATTTTCAGTGGGAACACCTTACGTGGCACGCTGGTTTCCCAAGAATCAGCAGGGCTTCGCGATGGGCATCTATGGCGCCGGCAACTCAGGCGCAGCGGTCAATAAATTCATCGCTCCGGCGCTGGTGGTCGGTTTTGGCTGGGCCATGGTGCCGCAGGTATACGCCGCCATCATGCTGGGCGCGGTTGTCCTGTTCTGGCTTTTCAGCTACAGCGATCCTGCACACCGGGTGCCAAGCCACACCAAGTTCAGCGATCAACTCAAATCTTTGAAAGACCCGAAAGTGCTGAAGTACTGCCAGTACTACAGCATTGTGTTTGGCGGCTATGTGGCCTTGTCGCTCTGGATGGTGCAGTACTACGTCGGCGAGTTTGGGCTGGATATCCGTTCCGCCGCCTTGCTGGCCGCCTGCTTCTCACTGCCCGGCGGTGTTTTGCGTGCGGCAGGCGGCTGGATGTCTGACAAATGGGGTGCGCACAGTGTGACCTGGTGGGTGCTGTGGGTCAGCTGGGTTTGCCTCTTCTTGCTCAGCTACCCGCAAACCGATTTCACCATCACCACCACCACGGGCCCCAAGACTTTTCACCTTGGGCTGAACGTCTACCTGTTCACCGCCCTGATGTTCATCCTGGGTATCGCC
Source organism: Rhodoferax sp. (assembly GCA_036508025.1). Classification (GTDB taxonomy): domain Bacteria; phylum Pseudomonadota; class Gammaproteobacteria; order Burkholderiales; family Burkholderiaceae_C; genus Rhodoferax. The sequence goes on from DATCIC010000243.1 coordinate 1,739, forward strand.
TTCGCCTTCGGCAAAGCCAGCGTCTTCAAATACATCAGCAATGATTACTCCGACAACATCGGCACCATCAGCGGCATCGTCGGTCTGGCGGGCGGTTTGGGCGGCTTTGTTTTGCCGATCATGTTTGGCGCGTTGATGGACCTCACCGGCATTCGCTCCAGCGCTTTCATGCTGATGTACGGCGTGGTCTGGATTTCTCTGATCTGGATGTACTGGACCGAAGTGCGCCGCAGCGAAGTCATGGGCCAGAACGCCGCGCCCCTCAGTGTGCAGAACTGAACTCAGATTTATCGAAAGAACCCTATGAATACGAAAACACAATGCAGTGCTGACATCGACGACTGGCGTCCGGAGGACGAACGGTTTTGGGAATCGACAGGTAAAAAAATCGCTTACCGCAACCTGTGGATTTCCGTGCCCAGCCTGCTGTGCGGTTTCGCCGTCTGGGGCATGTGGGGCATCATCACTGTGCAGATGCTCAACCTGGGCTTTCCTTTTACCCAGGCTGAACTGTTCTCGCTCACCGCTATTTCCGGACTGGCTGGCGCCACCATGCGCATCCCCTCGTCTTTCTATATCCGCCTTGCCGGCGGGCGCAACACCATTTTCCTGACCACTGCCATGCTGCTTGCACCGGCCCTGGGCACTGGCATCGCATTGCAACACAAGGATTGGCCTCTCTGGGTGTTCCAGATGCTGGCTTTGTGGTCGGGCGTGGGCGGTGGCAATTTTGCCAGTTCCATGTCGAACATCACAACCTTCTTTCCCAAGCGCTTGCAAGGCACCGCGCTCGGTCTTAATGCCGGCTTGGGCAATTTCGGCGTCACCGCCATGCAGATCATTATTCCTTTGGTGATGACGGTTGGCATGTTTGGCGCCATGGGCGGAGACCCGATGCCGCTGATAAAGGACAGCGGCTGGATATTCGGAAAAATTGTCGCCGGAACCCCAACCTACATTCAGAACGCCGGGTTTGCCTGGGTCTTGTCACTGGTACCGTTGTCAGCACTGTGCTGGTTTGGCATGAACAACCTGCTTCCTGTTTCCCCCAATATTGGCGGCACCTTGATGGCGTTCATCAAGATCACCTGGATCTACACCTTGACATTCATTCCGGCCGGGATTGGCTTGTATCTCTATATGCCCGCACCGGCCGGCCTTGGCTTGCTCAATATGTGGATTGCCATGCCTTTGATCATCATCGGGACCCTGTTTCTGATGAAGCTGGCTGCGTTTGGAACGATGAAAGACAACATTGCCAAGCAGTTTGAAATTTTCAAGAACAAGCACACCTGGTCGTTGACCTTGCTGTACCTGGTAACTTTTGGTTCGTTCATTGGCTTTTCGATGGCACTGCCGCTGGCGATCACCGTGATCTTTGGCGTCAGCCATGTGCCCGACGCTGCCGGTGTGATGCAACACACGCTGAAAAACCCGAACGCACCGTCGGCCCTGACCTACGCCTGGATCGGCCCCTTTGTCGGCGCGCTGATTCGACCGGTAGGCGGCTGGATTTCCGACAAGGTGGGGGGTTCCATCGTGACGCAGATCATCTCGGTGGTGATGGTGGGCGCCTCCGCGGGCGTCGGCTACGTGATGATGCAAGCCTATGGTTCAGCGACACCCGAACAGTACTTCTCGCTCTTCATGTGGTTGTTCGTACTGCTGTTTGCCGCCAGCGGCATTGGCAACGGTTCCACTTTTCGCACCATCGGCGTCATCTTTGATCGCCAACAAGCCGGCCCGGTGCTGGGTTGGACCTCGGCCGTGGCCGCCTACGGCGCCTTTATCGCACCGGTCGTGATTGGGGCCCAGATCAAGGCCGGCACGCCGCAAACCGCCATGTACGGCTTTGCCATCTTTTACGCCCTGTGCCTGCTGCTGAATTGGTGGTTTTACCTGCGTGCCGGCTCGGAAATCAAGAACCCATAAGCCATTTGCTCCGGCACCCCTACGTTTCAGATGCTATTTATTTAATAGCTTCTTACGCAGGTAGCACGGGGGCTAGAGCCTGCTTTTATATAAATTTTACCGAGGTATTCCATGAGCCACTTTCTGGATCGACTGACTTACTTTTCACAACCCAAAGAACCTTTCTCGGGCGAGCACGGCGTCACCACGGGTGAAGACCGCACCTGGGAGGATGCCTACCGCGACCGCTGGGCGCACGACAAGATCGTGCGCTCCACCCATGGTGTGAACTGCACCGGTTCCTGTTCCTGGAAGATTTACGTCAAGGGCGGCATCGTGACCTGGGAAACCCAGCAGACCGACTACCCCCGCACCCGCTGGGACATGCCCAACCACGAACCGCGGGGTTGCGCGCGCGGCGCCAGTTACAGCTGGTATTTGTACAGCGCCAACCGGGTCAAATACCCGATGGTGCGCGGCCGCTTGCTTAAATTGTGGCGCGAAGCGCGTCAGTCCCATGATCCGGTCGATGCCTGGGCCTCGATTGCCCAGTCGGATGCCAAGCGCCGCGAGTACCAGAGCGTGCGCGGCCTGGGCGGCTTTGTGCGCTCCAGTTGGGATGAAGTCAATGAGATGGTAGCGGCAGCCAACGTTTACACCATCAAGCAACACGGTCCGGATCGCATCATTGGCTTTTCGCCGATTCCGGCCATGTCGATGGTTTCGTATGCGGCGGGTAGCCGTTATCTGGCGCTCATCGGTGGCGTGCCGATCAGCTTTTACGACTGGTACTGCGATCTGCCACCGGCCAGCCCCCAGGTCTGGGGTGAGCAAACCGACGTGCCGGAATCGGCCGACTGGTACAACTCCACGTTCATCATTGCCTGGGGCTCCAACGTGCCGCAGACGCGCACGCCGGACGCCCATTTCTTCACCGAGGTGCGCTACAAAGGGGCCAAGACGGTGGCGGTGACGCCCGATTACTCAGAAGTGGCCAAGCTGTCCGACATCTGGATGAAGCCCAAGCAAGGGACCGATGCGGCGGTGGCGATGGCCATGGGCCACGTCATCCTGAAAGAGTTTTACTTCCCCGATGGAGGCAAGCCGCGCAGCGCGTACTTTGACAACTATGTGCGCCGCTATACCGACATGCCGATGCTGGTGATGCTCAAAGAGCATCAGTTGTCCAATGGTGACACGGTGATGGTGCCGGATCGTTATGTGCGCGCCTCTGACTTCAATGGCAAGCTCGGCGCCGCCAACAACCCCGAATGGAAAACGGTTGCCTTCGACGACAACGGCAAAGTCGTGCTGCCCAACGGCGCGATTGGTTTCCGCTGGGGCGCCGACGGCCGCGCTGATGAAGGCCAATGGAATCTTGAGGCCAAGGAAGCCCGCCATGGCAACGACGTCAAGCTCAAGCTCTCGGTGCTTGAAGGGGAGAACCCGAGCAGCGAGACCGCCAAGGTCGGCTTCCCCTACTTCGGCGGCATCGTCAGCGAGCACTTTCCGAACAACGCCACCGGAGCGGCTGCCAACAATGTGCTGGTGCGCACGGTGCCGGTGCAACGCATTTCGCTCGGCAAAGAAGGCGACCAGCGCGACGCCCTGGTCGCTACCGTGTTCGACCTGCAAGTGGCCAACTACGGTGTGGCACGCGGTTTGCCCGGTGAGCTGGCGGCGAAGGATTTCGACGACGACACGCCTTACACACCGGCCTGGCAGGAGCGCATCACCGGCACGCCGCGCGAGCAGCTCATCACGGTGGCGCGCCAGTTTGCCGAGAACGCCGACAAGACGCAGGGCAAGTCGATGGTGATCATTGGCGCCGCCATGACCCACTGGTACCACTGTGACATGAACTACCGCGGTGTCATCAACATGTTGATGATGTGCGGCTGCATTGGTC
>DATCIC010000244.1:0-6308 GCA_036508025.1 Rhodoferax sp.
AGGCTAGGCATCGATCTCGGGACAAGCATTTTACCGTTAGCTGGTTTGGTAGGGCCACGCGCGCAGATTGCGCGATTGAAGTGATGGTGTCCGATACGGCAGCATTTGAGTAGATGAGCGTCGCTCTTGAAGCTATACCCACCGCTCTGGACGGCTGGATCAGCACCGTTTGAGCATATTCACTGATCCCACGTCAGAGCCAAACGGCTCGGTCCGCAATCCGCCTCGCGCCGATCCGGCACCGTGCGAGTACGCACGATGAACCAGATTCCAGAACAGGTAGCGCTGGACCATTTGCATGACAGCGAAGTAGTCCTTTTGAAGAACGCCCAGTTACTCCTGTGAATCACAAAAAGGCTCAAAGCACTGCATGACTGAGCGCTGGTAGCCGAGCCCTGGCAGCCTGAAGGGTCTCTTTTAGCACCTCGGCCATGATGACCGCGGGCCCCTCGTCATGCTGGGCAAGGATTTGACCCCATGGGTCAACAATCATGCTGTGGCCCCAAGTGCGCCGAGTGTTTTCGTGAACACCACCCTGCGCAGATGCGACCACATAGGCAAGATTTTCGATGGCGCGCGAGCGCAACAGTACCTCCCAGTGCGCCTGCCCCGTTGTGAAAGTAAACGCGCTTGGCACCAGCAACACATCAGCCCCTAACTTGCGGTAGAGCTCCGGAAATCGCAGGTCATAACAAATACTCAAACCGATCCGGTAAGTACTGCCATCCATGGACGCCAGATCAAAGGTCACGGCTTGCGTGCCCGGTTCAAGCACGCGTGACTCGTCATAGCTTTCCCGGCCATTGTCAAACCGGAAGAGATGAATCTTGTCATAGCGCGCCACGCGGTCACATCGCTTTCGAGGATGTGACTTTTCGCTACCGACCAGACCAGCCCTTGCTCGAAAAGGTCAGCCTGCAAGCGCTGCCCGGTCAAACCGTCGCTATCGTCGGTCCCACCGGCGCGGGTAAGACCACGCTGATGAACCTGCTGCTGCGCTTCTACGAAATTGACTCCGGGTGCATCCGCTTCGACGGGGTGGATACGCGAACCCTGACGCGAGAGGCGTTGCGCACCAATTTTGGCGTAGTGCCACAGGAGACCTGGCTGTTTTGCGGCAGCATCCGGGAAAACATCGCCTACGGGCGTGCAGCCGCGACCGAGGCCGATGTACTGAATGCCGCCACGGCCTGCCACGTGGATGAGTTCGTGCGCACACTGCCAGCAGCTTATGACACCGTGATCGACGAAAACGGCGGCAGCCTGAGCGCCGGACAACAGCAGTTGCTGACGATTGCGCGCGCCTTTATTGCTCAGCCCGCAGTACTGATTCTGGACGAAGCCACAAGCTCGGTCGATACGCGCACAGAGCGCTTGGTGCAGCAGGCTATGGCGCGACTGCGTGTAGGTCGCACCAGCTTTGTCATTGCGCATCGGCTCTCGACCATCCTGGACGCCGACGTCATCGCCTACATGGAAGATGGCAACGTGGTGGAACAGGGTAGCCATGCGACCTTGATGTTGGCCCGGGGACACTATTGGAAGCTCTACCAGTCGCAGTTTGCAAACGCCTCTGTCCCGATCTGAAGCGGTCCGGATGCCGTTCATATGTACGTCAACGCACAGACGCCATCGGTGCCGACTGGCACCATTGCCCGAGGCGGGTTTGAATGGCCCACACGTCATGAAATTCGTTCAATTTCAACTTTTCACAGGAAAAATCAATGGGACAAGCCCAAACAAAAGAACAGAAAGCCACACAACGGCATGTGCCACCGCCGCTTCCTCGGACTGCGGTGGTCCGCCATGAAGTGCCAGCCAAGCCTGCGCATGATGCGCCGGGGCGTCCAGGTTGCGCGGTCGCCCCAACCGCGTCACATCACGATCCGAAAGCTGACGCAATGGCGGTAGCCAGTCGAAAGGAGGCAGCGATGAGCCAGTCCATTATCTCGATGACAGTCAAAGAGGCCATCTTCGGACGACGATCAGTACGTACCTTTGAGAAGGAGTCAATTGACCGACCGAGCATCAATGCTCTCTTGGCGGCGGCAGTTCGGGCGCCGACAGCGGTGCATGGTGAGCCTTGGCAATTTGTCATCGTTGAGGATCGCAAGCGTCTCAAGCGCCTGTCCGATCTCGCAAAGGTCTCCTTCGTCACAGAAGCCGCCCGTTTGCACGCTGATCGCCCGGGCCTCAATGTATTCAGCGAACCAGGCTTCAACGTCTTTTACGATGCGCCAACATTGATCGTGATTTGTGCCAAGGCCACAGGGCAATTTGCAGTCGCCGACTGCTGGCTTGCAGCCCAGAACCTGATGCTGGAAGCCCACTCGATGGGCTTTGGAACCTGTGTCATAGGTTCAGCGGCGGCAGCACTCAATACGCCTGACATCAAGCATGATCTTGGGATCCCCGCAGAGACGACAGTCGTAGCGCCAATCATTGTAGGCAGACCGCGCGGTGAATTGCGTCCCAGTCCACGCAGTGAGCCACAAGTATTGGCTTGGCGGTGAGTGCGAGGTCCGAAACTCAAGTCAAGCGTGCCCCGAACCACCCGTAATGAGACAGGCCTTATTGGCCATGCCAATTTGTGGCCGAAAATGGCAGGCAGTAGCTAAAATCGAATTTCATTTGTGAGGCGCTGTCAGCATGTCAGATCACGCCTGGTTTGACCGGGAAAATGGGCAACCCATCGATCATCCTTGCGCTCAATGGCCTCGCAGTTGCACCATCAAATTGGAGGCGAAACTGCGCAATTCCTCCTCCATCAAGAGCCAACCAGTACCATTTGAATATGGACTCAACTACGACCCCTGCCAACTCTGCTTGCCAGGGTTTGATAAGCCCAATGATCTTTTCAAGATCATTGGGTAAACGCTTCTCGGCCACAATGTGATCTTCCTCGTCGAGGACCGACACTGCGCTAGTGTTCGAATGAAGGTCAATTCCGCAGTATTTCATCTCAGCCTCCAGGTTTGTTAAAGAAAGTTCGCAAACTCACTTTAGACCCAACACCTACTGCGGAGGTAGGATGCCAGCTAGATGATTTTCAAAACCGTCTTGATTGATGTCAACCGCACCGCAGGGCCTTCTGTTATCGTTGTCGCGATGATAGAACTCCAGGATTCCGATGCATGAACGGCCGCTGCGCGCGCCTTGCCAATCCGACATCTGCAAAGGTGGCCCCGGATGAGTCGCGCTCCGCTCGACGCCGGGCGCCGGGCACTCGCTTTCGGCCTGCTTTGTGCGCCACTGCTCGGGCGCGCAGCAAGGCCTGTACCGCGGCCCTCAGTGCCGGTGCTGGTCTACCACCGGTTCGCGGCCACGGTAGTTGACAGCATGACACTGCGCAGCAGCAACTTCGAGGCGCAACTGCGCATGATGGAACGACTGGAATGCAAGGTCGTCCCGCTGGCCGACTGGGTCGCCTGGCGGCGCGGCGAGCGCGCCACACTGCCGCCGCGCGCGGTGGTGCTCACCGCGGACGACGGCCATCGCTCGCAATTTGAGGTGATGGCGCCACTGCTGCACGCCCGTGGCTGGCCGGTAACCCTGTTCGTCTATCCGTCCGCGATTTCGAACGCGAGTTATGCGATGACCTGGCCACAGCTTCGGGAGCTGCTTGCCGAACCGGGCTTCACCGTGCAATCGCACACCTTTTGGCACCCGAACCTGTTGCAGGAGCGCCGACGCATGGCCCCGGACGCCTTCCAGCGTTTTGCCGCCGACCAGATGCGGCGCTCCCGAGAAGTTATCGAGCAACGGCTCTCACAGCCTGTGTCACTGCTGGCCTGGCCCTTCGGCTTGAGCGACGAGGCACTGTGGACGCAAGCGGCCGACTGCGGCTACCAGGCCGCCGTCACGCTCGGCAACCGTTCGGCCTCGATGCAGGACCCGCTCTATGCCGTGCCCCGCCATCTGATCGTGGACAGCGTCGACGAGCGACAACTCGCGGCACGACTGACTGCGGCGTTCGCCGCCGGGGAATCATCGTGAAGCGCTGGCGCTACGCTTGCATCGTGCTGCTGCTGGGGAGCGTCACCCTGACCGTCCAGGCACTCGATGGCGTGGTGCGGGATGCTTTGACCGGTCGGCCGATCGCACTCGCCACGGTCGTTGCCGGCGATGCGCTGGTGCGCACCGACAACCAGGGCCGGTTCGATTTCGGTGCCAATGCCAATGCCAGCGCCACCCGCATCTCGGCGCGTGCGCCAGGCTACGCGCGGCACGAACGAGCCGTCCAGGGGGCTGAGCCACTGGTCCTCACGCTCACACCGATGCGGCCGAAGGCCATCTACCTGTCGGCGTATGGCATTGGCAGTACCACGCTGCGCGGTGACGCGTTGAAACTGATCGACGACACCGAATTGAACGCACTGGTGATCGACGTCAAAGGTGACCGCGGACTGGTTCCCTTTCGCAGTTCGTCCCTGGTTGCAGCTGGTTTGCCGCAGACCATCGTCACGGTCCCCGACATGCCGGCGCTGATGAAGACCCTGCACGCGCGCGGCCTGTACCTGATCGCGCGCATTGTGGTGTTCAAGGACGCGCCGCTGGCAGCGGCCCATCCGCAGTGGACGGTGCACGACGCGCATGGCGCCGTCTGGAAGGATCGCGAAGGACTGCCGTGGATCGACCCGTTCCGCCGCGATGCCTGGGAGCGCAACCTCGCATTGGCCGAGGAGGTGGCGCAGCTCGGATTCGACGAGGTGCAGTTTGACTACCTGCGCTTTCCCGATGCGACAGGTCTGGTGTTCTCCGAACCCGACACCGAGGAGCGGCGCATCGCCGCCATCGATGGCTTCCTCGATGCGGCGCAGCGACGCCTGCTGCGCTACAACGTGTTCGTTGCCGCCGACGTCTTCGGCTACGTTGCGTGGAACAGCAATGACACGCACATCGGCCAACAGCTCGAAGCAGTCGTGCAGCACGTGGACTACCTCTCGCCGATGCTGTACCCGTCCGGGTTCACGTTCGGTATTCTGGGCCACCGCAATCCGGTTGCCGAGCCCTACGACATCGTGCATGACAGCCTGCAACGCGCGCAACAGCGCACCGGTCTGCCCGGTGTGCGTTTTAGGCCCTGGCTGCAAGCCTTTCGCGACTATGCCTTCGACCACAGGGCCTTCGGCGAGCGTGAAATCCGTCTGCAGATCGACGCCGCCGATGCTGCGGGTACCGACGGCTGGATGCTGTGGAATGCGCGCAACCGCTACGGCGACGAGGGACTCCAACCTGAGCCACCGTCACATCAGCCGCCATGAAGACCGCCTGCTGCCGCTTCAGGGGCATGCTCGGCGTGCTGTTCGCGTTGCTGCTGGCGCCGCGCGTCGCGCTGGCCGGTGATCTGGCCCACCAGGACTGGACGCCGCTCGACGCGGCAGTGCGCGCGCAGATCTCGGCCGGACAGGTGCCCGGCGCCGTGTTGATATTCGGTGACGCCGAGCACGTCTGGCTGCGACGTGCCTGGGGCGCGCGGGCGCGGGTGCCACAGCCAGAAGCCATGACGATGAACACCGTGTTCGACCTGGCCTCGCTGACCAAGGTGATTGCGACCACGACCGCCGTCATGCAGTTGGCTGAGCGCGGCCAGCTGCAACTCGACGCGCCAGCCGCCCGTTACTGGCCGGCTTTTGCCGCACACGGCAAGCAGGCCATCACGCTGCGCGAACTGCTGTCGCACAGTTCCGGGCTGCGCGCCGATCTGGACCTGCGCGGCGACTGGAGCGGCCAGGACGAGGCGCTGCGCCGTGTGATCGCCGAAGCACCGACGGCGCCGCCCGGCACCCGCACGCTCTACAGCGATATCAATTTCATCGTGCTGGGCGAACTCGTGCGGCTTGTCTCCGGCCTGTCACTGCCGACCTATGCGCGGCGCAACATCTTCGCGCCGCTGGGCATGCACGATACCGGCTTCCTGCCGCCGCGCAGCCAGCGCTCACGCATTGCACCGACCGAGCTGCTGGAAGGCGAGGTGCTGCGCGGCACCGTGCACGATCCAACTGCGCGCCGCATGGGCGGCGTCGCAGGCCATGCCGGCTTGTTCGGCACCGCGGACGACCTGGCGCGCTTCGCGCAGGCCTTGCTGCGGCGCAAGGGCATCCTCACGCCGGCCTCGATCGATGCCATGCGCCAGCCCCAAGCCCCCACGGATATGCCCGACACGCCCGACTGGCGCGGCCTCGGATGGCTGCTGCAGGCGTCGCTGGTCGCCAACCGCGACGATCTGGCCCCGCTCGGCGCCATCGGCCACACCGGCTACACCGGCACAGGCCTGTGGATCGACTTCGCGCAGGGCCGCTTCGTCG
>DATCIC010000245.1:0-3067 GCA_036508025.1 Rhodoferax sp.
GCGGCGGTCGATGCGGGCTATGCCCCGAATGACTGGCAGATCGGCCAGACCGGCAAGATTGTCGCTCCGCAGCTCTACATCGCAGCGGGCATCAGCGGTGCCATCCAGCATCTGGCAGGCATGAAGGACTCCAAGGTGATCGTGGCGATCAACAAGGACCCCGAAGCGCCCATCTTCAGTGTGGCTGACTATGGCCTCGAGGCCGACCTGTTCGTGGCCGTGCCCGAGCTCGTGGCGGCGCTGTAGATCGCTCAACCCCAAGGCTTTACTACGCGAGTGCCTTCAGGATGTTCGAGTTCGGCGCAGCGGCCATGACAGCGCCCTTCTCAAATCCACGATCCACCGCGGCGCCGTAACGTACCGCGAACGAATCCACTGTTGTAATAACATAAATTTTGGATGAATGAATAGTCTTATTAATGGAGGAGCAAAACAAATGAATATCAAGAGTCAAAAAGATTTTTACGGCGGACTCATGTTTGTGGTCATGGGGATCGCATTCGCCTGGGGCGCAACTAGCTACAACATCGGAACCGGCGCGCGCATGGGCCCCGGCTACTTTCCCCTGATGCTGGGGGTTATTCTGGCTTTGCTGGGCGCCCTGATTTTGTTCAATTCACTGGCGGTGGAAACCGACGATGGGGAAAAAATTGGCAAGTGGGCGTTACGACCGTTGTTCTACATCATTGCAGCCAACCTGCTTTTTGGGGTGCTGCTGGGCGGTCTGCCCAGTATCAATTTACCCGCGATGGGGATGGTCGCATCGATCTATGCGCTGACCTTTGTCGCTAGCAAAGCGGATGTTGTGTCCAAGTGGAAGCCCACGCTGGTTCTTGCAACCATTCTTGCCGTGGGTAGTTATTTCACCTTTGTTGTGGCGCTCAAGCTGCAAATTCAGGTGTGGCCTACTTTCATTACCGGTTGATGGAGAACCAACATGGATCTAATTTCTCACCTATCTATCGGTTTTGGTGTCGCGTTTACGTATCAAAACCTGCTTTACGCTTTCGTCGGTTGCTTGCTGGGTACGCTGATCGGCGTGCTGCCCGGCATTGGCCCGGTGGCCACCATTGCCATGCTGCTGCCGGCAACCTACGCGCTGCCTCCACTGGCAGCGCTGATCATGCTGGCCGGTATTTACTATGGCGCCCAGTACGGGGGCTCGACCACCGCCATTCTGGTCAACTTGCCGGGTGAATCGTCGTCGGTGGTGACCTGTATCGATGGCTACCAAATGGCGCGCAAGGGCAGAGCCGGTCCCGCGCTGGCGACAGCTGGCCTGGGTTCGTTCTTTGCGGGATGTGTGGGGACTCTGATGCTGGCCGCGTTTGCTGAGCCATTGACCGAACTGGCCTTCAAGTTTGGTCCGGCCGAATATTTCTCGCTCATGGTTTTGGGGCTGATCGGCGCCGTGGTGCTGGCATCGGGCTCGCTGCTCAAGGCGGTGGCCATGATCATCCTGGGCCTTCTGCTGGGGATCATCGGGACCGACGTGAACTCCGGCGTGGCTCGCTACAGTTTTGATATTCCCGAATTGACTGATGGCATCGGGATTGTGGCCGTTGCGATGGGCCTTTTCGGTTACGGTGAAATCATCAGCAACCTGGCAACGCCCGAGGCAGACCGCGAGGTGTTTACCGCCAAGGTGAAAGGCTTGTGGCCCACCAAGCAGGACTTCAAAGACATGACGCCGGCCGTATTGCGCGGCACGACGCTGGGTTGCATGCTGGGCATCTTGCCCGGTGGTGGTGCCTTGCTGTCTTCTTTTGCCGCTTACGCGCTGGAGAAGAAAATAAAGATGAAGCCGGGCGAAGTGCCTTTCGGCCAGGGCAACATCCGTGGTGTGGCCGGGCCCGAGTCGGCCAACAATGCCGGCGCACAAGCTTCGTTCATTCCGCTACTGACGCTGGGCATTCCGACCAATGCCGTGCTGGCGCTGATGGTGGGTGCCATGATGATCCACAACATCCAGCCCGGCCCGCAGGTGATGACAAGCAACCCGGAGCTGTTCTGGGGCTTGATCGCTTCGATGTGGATTGGCAACGCGATGCTAATCGTCCTGAACCTGCCGCTGATTGGTATCTGGATCAAGCTGCTGACGGTGCCTTACCGCTACCTGTTCCCGTCGATTGTTCTGTTTTGCGCGATCGGTGTCTATACCACCAACAACAACACGTTTGATGTCTGGATGGTGGGTCTTTTTGGTTTGCTCGGCTACATGTTCATCAAGATCGGGGCTGAACCTGCACCCTTAATACTGGGTTTTATTCTGGGGCCGATGATGGAAGAGAACCTGCGCCGGGCCTTGCTGTTGTCGCGCGGCGATTGGAGTGTTTTCGTCACCCGTGGCTTGTCGGCTGGATTGCTGGCCGTTGCGGCCCTGCTGTTGGTCATTGTGGCGCTGCCTTCGATCAAGAAGAAGCGCGAAGAGGCGTTTGTGGAGGAATGACATGGAACTGCTGCAAAGTACCGACTTCTGGATTGGTCTGATCAAGATTGTCTGGATCAACATCATTCTTTCCGGAGACAACGCCGTTGTGATCGCGCTGGCAGCCCGTTCTGTGCCACAAGAGCAGCAGCAAAAGGCGGTCATGTTCGGGTCTGGCGCGGCGGTCATTCTGCGAATCGCCCTGACTGTTGTCGCAGCCGCGTTGCTGCAAATATCGTTTCTGCAGATTGCGGGCGGTCTTCTACTGCTGTGGATCGGTGTTCAGTTACTTGGCGATGAGGAGAGTGGCGACTGCCATGTCAAGGAAACCAGCAGCCTGATGTCGGCCGTCAAAACAATCCTGATTGCCGATCTGGTCATGAGCCTGGACAACGTCATCGCTGTGGCTGCCGCTGCAAAAGGCAGCATGCTGCTCTTGATACTGGGGTTGGCTATCAGCATCCCGCTGGTTGTTTTTGGCAGCACGCTAATGATTAAATTGATGGAGCGTTTTCCGATGATCGTGATATTCGGCGCTGCATTGATTGGATGGGTCGGTGGCGAAACCATCATTAGTGATGTAGCGCTCAACAGCGTGGCGGCCACCAATCCCTGGCTGCACTACGCGGGGGCAGCGTC
>DATCIC010000246.1:0-5863 GCA_036508025.1 Rhodoferax sp.
CAACGTCGGCGCCGAGCGCATGCTGGGCTACACGGCGGCAGAGGTGATGAACAAGGTCACGCCAGCCGACATTTCTGATTCGAAAGAAGTGATTGCGCGGGCCAAGGAACTCAGTCTCGAACTCGGAACCCAGATTGAGCCGGGCTTCGAGGCCCTGGTGTTCAAGGCCTCGCGCGGCATTGAGGACATCTACGAGCTGACCTACATCCGCAAAGACGGCAGCCGCTTCCCGGCGGTGGTGTCGGTCACGGCGCTGCGCGACGCGCAGGGCGTCATCATTGGCTACCTGCTGATCGGCACCGACAACACGGCGCGCAAACAGGCCGAAGAAGCGCTGCTTCAGGCGGGGGCTTTGCAGAGCGCGATTTTCAACAGCGCCAATTTTTCCAGCATTGCGACTGACGCCAAGGGCGTCATTCAGATTTTCAACGTCGGCGCCGAGCGCATGCTGGGCTACACGGCGGCAGAGGTGATGAACAAGGTCACGCCAGCCGACATTTCTGATTCGAAAGAAGTGATTGCGCGGGCCAAGGAACTCAGTCTTGAACTCGGAACCCAGATTGAACCGGGTTTCGAAGCCCTGGTGTTCAAGGCATCGCGCGGCATCGAAGACATCTACGAGCTGACCTACATCCGCAAGGACGGCAGCCGCTTCCCGGCGGTGGTGTCGGTCACGGCGCTGCGCGACGCGCAGGGCATCATCATTGGTTACTTGCTGATCGGTACCGACAACACGGCGCGCAAGCAGGCCGAAGAAGCGCTGCTTCAGGGGGGGGCTTTGCAGAGCGCGATTTTCAACAGCGCCAATTTTTCCAGCATTGCCACTGACGCCAAGGGCGTCATTCAGATTTTCAACGTCGGCGCCGAGCGCATGCTGGGCTACACGGCGGCAGAGGTGATGGACAAGGTCACGCCGGCTGACATTTCCGATCCGCAGGAATTGATTGCGCGCGCGCAAGCGTTGAGCGTCGAGCTTGGAACCCGGATTGAACCGGGCTTCGAGGCCTTGGTGTTCAAGGCTGCGCGCGGCATCGAGGACATTTACGAGCTGACCTATATCCGCAAGGACGGCAGCCGCTTCGGGGCGGTCGTGTCGGTCACGGCGCTGCGTGACGCTCAAAACGCCATCATCGGCTACCTGCTGATCGGTACCGACAACACGGCGCGCCAGCGCGTTGAAGCCGAGCGGGCGGTGCTCGATCAGGCGCTGCGGGACAAGAATGTCGAACTCGAGAGCGCCCGGCAAGCGGCCGACAAGGCCAATCTCGCCAAATCAGAGTTTCTGTCGAGCATGAGCCACGAGTTGCGCTCTCCGCTCAATGCGATCCTGGGCTTTGCGCAACTGATGGAGTCGGGCGTGCCGCCGCCCACGGCCACGCAAAAGGCCAGCATCGACCAGATTCTTCATGGCGGTTGGTATCTGCTGGAGTTGATCAACGAGATTCTCGATCTGGCCTTGATCGAGTCCGGTAGGCTGTCGCTGTCGATGGAGCCGATCGCGCTGCCAGAAGTCTTGCTTGACTGCCAAGCCATGATTGAACCGCAGGCACAAAAGAGCGACATTCGCATCAGCTTTCCGCAGTTCAACGCCCCTTGCTTTGTGAATGCTGATCGGACGCGTGTCAAGCAGGTGATCGTGAATCTGATGTCCAACGCCATCAAGTACAACCGCGTTGGCGGTGCGGTCGAAGTGACGTGCAAGAAGGTCGCCGCGCAACGCCTGCGGATCAGTGTGCGCGATTCCGGCGAAGGACTCTCGGCAGAGAAACTGACCCAACTGTTTCAGCCGTTCAATCGGCTTGGGCAAGAGGTTGGTGCCGAAGAGGGCACTGGCATCGGCCTGGTGGTGAGCAAACGGCTGGTCGAATTGATGGGGGGCGAAATTGGCGCGCAAAGTATCGTCGGGACCGGCAGCGTGTTCTGGTTTGAATTGAATTTGGTGGCCGCACCGCAATTTGCCGCCAATTCTGATGCGCCGCTGGTGCTGGCGCAGCCGCAAATTGAGTCTGGCGCTGCGCTGCGCACGCTGCTGTATGTGGAAGACAACCGGGCCAACATGGAATTGGTCAAGCAACTCATTGCGCGACGTCCGGATATGCGCTTGTTGAGTGCCACCGATGGCATGCAAGGTATTACGCTGGCGCGCATTCATCTGCCCAAAGTGATTCTGATGGACATCAATCTGCCGGGCATCAGCGGCGTTCAGGCACTGAAAATCCTGCGTGAAGACCCTGCAACCCGGCACATTCCGGTGCTGGCCATCAGTGCCAACGCGATGTCTCTCGATATTGAGAAAGGCCTGCAGGCAGGGTTCTTGCGCTACCTGACCAAGCCAATCAAAGTCAACGAGTTCATGGAAGTGCTGGATATGGCGCTGGGAGTTGCGCAGGCCGGATTCGACAACGCGGCGGTGGAAGACGCCATGTGATGGTCGACGCCGCCGATATTCTTGCTGCCAGCATCCTGATCGTGGACGATCAGGAGATTAATGTGCGGCTGCTGGAGCAAATACTGCGTGAAGCCGGCTATCGGCGTGTGACCTCAACGAGGGATCCGTATGCCGTGTGCGATCTGCATCGCGCCAACCATTACGACCTGATACTGCTCGATCTGCAGATGCCCGGCATGGATGGCTTTCAGGTGATGGAGGCGCTGAAGGAAGACGAACCCGATGCCGATGGCTACTTTCCGATACTGGTGATCACGGCCCGGTCGGACCATAAGCTGCGGGCCTTGGCCTCCGGCGCGAAAGACTTCATCAGCAAACCATTTGACCTGATGGAAGTCAGGACGCGCATTCACAATATGCTGGATGTGCGCTTGTTGTACAAACAGCTCGAACACCAGAACCGTGCGCTGGAATCCATGGCGCTGCATGACCCGTTGACCGGGCTGCCCAACAGGCGACTCTTGATGGACAGACTGTTGTCGGGCATTGCCCATGCGCGCAGGAACAAGGGCAACATGGCGGTCGTGTATCTGGATCTCGACGGGTTCAAGGAGATCAACGACACCCTGGGCCACGATGGGGGCGACACCCTGCTAACAATGGTGGCCACCCGTCTGGTGGGTGCGGTGCGTCAGGAAGACACGGTGGCGCGGGTGGGGGGCGATGAATTTGTGATCGCGTTGGCGGAATTGAGTCATGGTGACGATGTAGCCGAGCTGGTGTCCAAAGTGCTACAAGCCGTGTCACAGCCTTACAGCATTCAAGGCTGCAGCGTGAACGTGACGGCCAGCGTCGGTGTTAGTGTTTACCCGGTGCATGGTGATAGCGTGGAGACGCTGATGAAGAGCGCGGATCTGGCCTTGTATGAGGCCAAAAATGCAGGAAAGAACGACTATCGCATGTCAGGGCTCGCCGAGCTGTGACGATGACGCAAAGTGGACGTAACCTGTCGTGGTAGGGCGTTAGTTTGAGTGCAAATTGATAAGGAAGCGAATTTTATGGTTAGTACTGCCGATATTCTCAATGCCCGTATCCTGATCGTGGACGATCAGGAGGCCAACGTGCAGTTGCTGGAGCAAATGCTGCGGGGTGCGGGCTATCAGCGCCTGACGTCGACGATGGATCCGTTTGCGGTCTGTGCCTTGCATCGCGCCAACCAGTACGACCTGATTCTGCTGGATCTGCAGATGCCCGCCATGGACGGTTTTCAGGTGATGGAAGGTCTGAAGGAAATTGACCCCGATGGTTATGTTCCGATTCTTGTGGTCACGGCGCAGCCGGATCACAAGCTGCGGGCGCTGACCTCGGGCGCGAAGGATTTTGTGGCCAAACCGTTTGATCTGGTCGAAGTCAAGACCCGTATTCACAACATGCTGGAAGTGCGCTTGTTGTACAAAAAACTCCAGAATTACAACCAGGTGCTGGAACAAACGGTGCTGGAGCGGACCGCTGAATTGACTGAAAGTGAAGCCCGCTTTCGCCGCTTGACGGAACTGGCGTCCGACTGGTACTGGGAGCAAGACGCGCAAGGACAGTTCACCAAGGTGTACGGCCCGGTGCTGGAAATGCTGGGCATATCGATGGAGAGCCTGCTGGGAGAAATCAAACAAGAACAGGCGTTGCGCTGGAACGAGGCGGAGCGCGCGGTCCTCAAAGCGAACGTGGCGGCACGACGACCGTTTCTGGATTTTGTCTTCAGCCGGATCGATGACGCGGGCGAGCGCCAGTATTTTCAGGTCAGCGGGGAGCCGATGTTTGATGCGTCGGGCCGCTTTACCGGCTATCGCGGCGTCGGGCGGGACGTCAGCGCAATCATGCGCGAGGTGGCGCAGCCGCGGGCTGCGTAAACGGGCGGGCTAGTTACGGTCCAGGCCTCGTGCTGCCCCAGCGCACCGTGCAGGGGCACCAGGCTGTCACAATGTCTAGAACTTCTCATGTGGCGCCAGGTAGCGCCACTGGCCCAGCGGCAGATTGCCCAGCATCACGTTGCCAATGCGCACGCGCTTGAGGCCGACCACTTTCAGACCCACCAGTTCGCACATGCGGCGAATCTGGCGTTTCTTGCCCTCAGTCAAGACAAAGCGCAGCTGCTCGGGGTTTTGCCAATCCACCTTGGCCGCTTGCAGCGCTTGTCCGTCCAGGCTCAGGCCGTGGCGTAAGAGCGCGAGCTTGTCGCGCGGAAAGACCGACTGCACATCGGTGCTGACGGGGTCGTCATCGTCAATGCGGCTGAGCTGGCTGGTGCTCCCCGGGGCGCCCTGGTCACCGTGGTAAACCACCCGCACCAGGTATTCCTTTTCCATGACGGCGTCTTCGCCAATCAATTGGCGCGCCACCCGGCCGTCTTGCGTCAGCACCAACAGCCCGGTCGAGTCAATGTCAAGGCGCCCGGCGGGCACCAGGCTTTTGAGTTGGCTGGGGTGGAAGAAAAAACGGGCATTGTCCTGCGTCCAGCGGTTTTGCGGCTGCACCAGGGTGATGGCGGGCAAGTGACCGTCTTCAGCCTGACCGCTGACGAGGCCGATCGGCTTGTGCACCAGCACAGTCACCTGCTTGGCTTGCTGGCCCTGGGCTTGTTTGTCGATCTCAATGCGCACATCGGGCAGCACCTGCATGCCCATCGCGGCAACGACGCCGTTGACCTTGACCCAGCCCTTGCCAATCCATTCGTCCGCCTCGCGGCGTGACGCCAGGCCGAGTTCGGCCATGCGTTTGTTCAAGCGCAAGGTGCCATTGGCGCCAATGGCGGCGGTGTTGCTCTGGCCGGCAGGAAGGGGGGCGCGGGGCGCGGGCGGCGCGGCGCGGCGAAAAAGGGGAGGGGTTTTTGAGTCTGTCATGTTGCTATATATATAGTAGCTATAAGTGCTTATTCTACGAGGGCTAGAGGCTGATTTGTTATAAAAATACCTGGGAGCGCAGTGCTTTCAGATCCAACACCCGCAGGCCGCCATACTCGACGCGAATCACGCCTTGCTCGGCCAGTGCTGTCAGGGCTTCATTCACGCGCTGGCGCGACAGGCCCACCAGGTAGGCCAGCTCCTGTTGCGTGATGCGCAGCACCTCGCCGACGCCGGGGTACAGCACCGGGTTGAACAGCGCGGCCAGACTGCGCGCCACCCGGATGTCGGGGTTGCTCATGCGGTCAATCTCGCGCGCGGCAATGAACTGGCCAAGCCGCTCATTGAGCTGATTCATCACAAAGCGGTTGAAGCCAATCGAGTTGTCCAGCAGCCAGTGGAAGGTGTCGACGTGTAGCCCGGCCACGCGGCTTTTCCGCAGGGCCTGGATGTTGTAGCGGTAGCTTTCGCGCTTCAACGCCGTGCCTTCGCCAAACCAGCCGCCGGGCGGTACGCCGGTGAAGGTCATGGTCTGGCCCTCGACGTTCTCGCTGCTCATTTTGAGCAGGCCGTCCAC
>DATCIC010000247.1:0-7306 GCA_036508025.1 Rhodoferax sp.
GCCTGGTGGCCTGTGGCAGTCTGAATGGCGCCAGCACCAGCATCGCCAGTATCGTGACACCCTACAAAATTGACATCGTTCAGGGTAATTTTGTGTCCCAGGAGCAGGCCGCAGCGGTGAAGCCGGGCATGAGCCGGGCGCAGGTGCGCGACATTCTGGGCACGCCCTTGTTGGCCAGCATTTTCCACGCTGACCGTTGGGACTATGTCTTCACTTTCAAACGCCAGGGCGTGGAGCCACAGGCGCGCAAAGTCACCGTGTTTTTCAAGGATGATGCGCTCGAGCGCATAGAGGCTGATGCCTTGCCGACGGAGGCTGAGTTCGTGGCCTCGCTCGATTCAGGACGGAAAACCGTCAAAGTGCCGGTGCTGGAAATGTCGCCAGAGAGTTTGACGGCGGCGCCGAGCCCGACAAAAACGGCCGAGCCAAAGCCGCTGCCACCGCTGCCCGCGAGCTACCCGCCGCTGGAGCCGGTTGCCCGCTAAGCCAGCGTTTCCAATCTTTCCCGCCTCTCCAGCGTTCGCGACCATGACTCAAAACCTGACCCACCGTGTGGCCATCGCGGGCGCCTCTGGCCGCATGGGCCAGATGCTGATCGAAGCCGTCAAAAGTGCCGATGACTGTGTGTTGACCGGCGCGCTGGACGTGCCGGCCAGCCCCGCCCTGGGTGCTGATGCGATGGCGTTTTTGGGCCAGACCAGCGGGGTTGCGATCACCGCCGATCTGGCGACCGGTCTCAAAGAGGCCCAGACCCTGATTGACTTCACCCGGCCTGAAGGTACGCTGACCCATGTGCGCATGTGCCGTGAGTTGGGTATCAACGTGGTGATTGGCACCACCGGTTTCAACGAGGCGCAAAAGGCCGAAATCGCCGCGGCTGCGCGTGACATTGCCATTGTGATGGCGCCCAACATGAGCGTGGGGGTCAACGTCACGCTCAAACTGCTGGAAATGGCGGCCAAGGCGCTGGCCACGGGCTATGACATTGAAATCATCGAAGCGCATCACCGCCACAAGGTCGATGCCCCGTCCGGCACGGCGCTCAAAATGGGCGAGGTGATCGCCAGCGCCTTGGGGCGCGACCTCAAAGAGTGCGCCGTCTATGCGCGCCAGGGCGTCACCGGTGAACGTGATCCGTCCTCGATTGGCTTTGCCACCATTCGCGGCGGCGACATTGTGGGCGACCACACCGTGCTGTTTGCCGGTATTGGCGAGCGCATTGAGATCAGCCACAAATCGTCGAGTCGCGCCACCTATGCGCAGGGCAGCTTGCGCGCGCTGCGTTTTCTAAGCAAGCAAAAAGCGGGTTTGTACGACATGTTTGACGTACTGAACCTGAAATGAACGCGGCCCAGTTGTTTTGGCAGGGCGACGCCCTCACCCGGGGTGTGGCGTTGCTGTTGCTGGCCATGTCGGTGGGCAGTTGGGTTGTCATTGTGTGGAAAGCGTGGTTGCTGCGCCGCGCCAGTGCTGACGTGGTGCGCAGCGTCGCCGCCTTCTGGAGCTCAATATCGGTTGCAGAGGCGCTGCATAAGTTGCAGGCTTTTGACCGTGAAGCCCTCGTCATTCCTATGGTTGTTGCGACAAAACTAGAAGCAAATGGGACGCTCTCTAGCGCCGGGGACAAGTCTCAGCAACTGACCCGCGTGCTGCGCGATGCGCTGCACGCGGCCTTGACCAAGCTTCAGTATGGTCAGGTGTTGCTCGCCACGGTGGGCGCCACCGCGCCGTTTGTGGGCTTGCTGGGCACGGTCTGGGGTATCTACCACGCCCTCATTGGCATTGCAAACGCCGGGCAGGTGACGATCGACAAAATCTCAGGCCCGGTCGGCGAAGCCCTGATCATGACCGCTGCGGGCCTGGCGGTGGCTATTCCGGCGGTGCTGGGTTACAACGTGTTGGGCCGCGTGATTGGGCGCATTGAGGCCGATCTTGAAGGCTTTGCACGTGACCTGCGGGAGCTGGCGAGCACCCAGCCGGTTTGGCCGGTTTAGGCTTTGACCTGGACACGGACATGTCGTTTGGTCGTCTAGAGCGCACCCCCGGCCCCAAGCCGATGAGCGAGATCAACATGACGCCGCTGGTCGACGTGATGCTGGTGCTGGTGGTAATTTTCATCCTCACCGCGCCGCTGCTGGCGAGTTCCATCCGGCTGGACCTGCCTAAAGCCGAAGCCAGCCCAGTCGGCGCGGCACCGAAGTTCGTGACCGTGGCGGTGGATAAATCCGGGCAAACCTATTTGGATGACAAAGCGCTGACGCTGACTGAGTTGGCCACCCAACTGGCGCAAACCGCCAGGCTCAATCCCGACCTTGAAGTGCAGCTGCGTGCCGATACCGCAGTACCCTACGGCCGTATTGTTGATGTCATGGGAACTGCCCAAAAAGCGGGATTGAACCGGATTGGTTTTGTGACCAATCCCAAGCCACCTGCGGCACCCTAAAATCGATCGCTTGCGATCCCGTGGTCGCCAGAGTGAAATCAAATGCAAGAAAAATACACCCCTCTCGACGTCGAACAAGCCGCCCAAAGTCATTGGACGGCGATGGATGCCTACCGCGTCACCGAAGACTCGTCCAAAAAGAAGTTTTACGCCTGCTCCATGTTGCCTTACCCCAGTGGCAAGCTGCACATGGGCCATGTGCGCAACTACACCATCAACGACATGCTCACGCGCTACCTGCGCATGAACGGCTACAACGTGTTGATGCCGATGGGCTGGGACGCCTTTGGCCTGCCAGCCGAAAACGCGGCGCTGAAGAACGGCGTGCCGCCTGCCAAGTGGACCTACGAGAACATCGCTTACATGAAACAGCAGATGCAGGCCATGGGGCTGGCGATCGACTGGAGCCGCGAGCTTGCCACCTGCGATCCCAGTTATTACAAATGGAACCAGTGGCTGTTTTTGAAGATGCTCGACAAAGGCATTGCCTACCGCAAGACCCAGGTCGTCAACTGGGACCCGGTCGACCAGACCGTGCTGGCCAACGAGCAGGTGATTGACGGCAAGGGCTGGCGCACCGGGGCGACGGTTGAAAAGCGCGAGATTCCGGGCTACTACCTCAAGATCACCGATTACGCCGATGAATTGCTGGAACAGGTCCAGACCGGTTTGCCGGGTTGGCCCGAACGCGTCAAGCTGATGCAGGAAAACTGGATTGGCAAGAGCGAGGGCGTGCGCTTTGCTTTCACCCATGACATCCATGACGCCAGCGGCGCACTGATTGGCGGTGGCCGCATGTACGTGTTCACAACCCGCGCTGACACCATCAAGGGCGTGACTTTTTGCGCCGTGGCGCCGGAGCATCCACTTGCCGCTCATGCTGCGCAGAGCAAGCCGGCGCTGGCCGCCTTCATTGAAGACTGCAAAACCGGGGGCACCACCGAAGCCGAACTCGCCACGCAGGAGAAAAAAGGCATGGCCACGGGGCTGTTCGTGACGCATCCGCTGACCCGGTTGAAGGTGGCCGTGTGGGTTGGCAACTACGTGCTGATGAGCTATGGCGACGGCGCCGTCATGGGCGTGCCGGCGCACGACGAGCGTGACTTCGCCTTTGCCAAAAAATACCGTCTGCTGATCAAGCAGGTGGTGCAGGTGGACGGCGAGCAATTTGACTACTTGCACTGGCAGGACTGGTACGCCGACAAGCAGCGCGGCGTGGTCGTCAACTCGGGCAGCTTCAGTGGCATGTCGTTCAAGCAAGCGGTCGATGCGGTGGCGCACAAGCTGGCGGCGCTGGGGCTGGGCGAGAAAAAAACCACCTGGCGCCTGCGCGACTGGGGTGTGAGCCGCCAGCGCTACTGGGGCACGCCGATCCCCATCATTCACTGCCCCGAACACGGCGCCGTGCCAGTACCCGAAAAAGATCTGCCGGTGGTGTTGCCGCAGGACTGCGTGCCCGATGGCTCGGGCAACCCCTTGCACAAGCACGAAGGCTTCCATGCCGGCGTGGTCTGCCCGATTTGTGGCGTGGCGGCGCGGCGCGAAACCGACACCATGGACACCTTTGTCGACAGCTCGTGGTACTTCATGCGCTACTGCGACCCGAAGAATGAGCAGGCGATGGTCGGCGAGGGTGCGGCTTACTGGATGCCGATGGACCAGTACATTGGCGGCATTGAGCACGCCATCCTGCATCTGCTGTATGCGCGCTTCTGGACCAAGGTCATGCGCGACCTGGGGCTGGTCAAGGTCGATGAACCGTTCACCAAACTGCTCACGCAAGGCATGGTGCTCAACCATATTTACTCACGCAAAGGTGAGAACGGGGCCAAAGACTATTTCTGGCCGAACGATGTTGAAAACGTGCCCGATGAGACCGGCAAGGTGGTGGCTGCCAAGCTAAAAATCGCCGTGGGCAACTTGCCCGCTGGCACGCTGATCGACTACGAGGGCATCGGCACCATGTCCAAGTCGAAAAACAACGGCGTGGACCCGCAAGACCTGATCGAAAAATATGGCGCTGACACCGCCCGCCTGTACACCATGTTCACCGCGCCGCCCGAGGCCACGCTGGAGTGGAACGACGCGGCGGTCGAAGGCAGCTACCGCTTCCTGCGCCGGGTCTGGAACTTTGGCGCCCGACTGTCTGCTACTGATATGGTAGCTGCTGACGCAGTAGCGACGGTGGCTACAAGCCTGAATGGTATAAATTTCAGCAAGGAAGCGAAAGTCCTGCGGCTGGAAATTCACACCGTGCTGAAACAGGTGGATTACGACTACCAGCGCATGCAGTACAACACCGTGGTCTCCGGTGCGATGAAGATGATCAATGCGCTGGAGAACTTCAAAGCCACCGGCTCAAGCGGTGCGCAAGTGGCGCTGATAGAGGGCTTTGGCATCCTGCTGCGCTGCCTGTACCCGGCCACGCCGCACATCGCGCACAGCCTGTGGCAGGGTTTGGGCTATGCCGGCACCTTGGGCGACCTGCTGGATGCGCCCTGGCCCCAGGTGGACGAATCGGCGCTGCTGCAGGATGAGGTTGAACTGATGTTGCAGATCAACGGCAAGCTCAGAGGTGCCATTGTGGTGCCGGCGGGGGCCTCCAAAGCCGAGATCGAGCAGGCGGCCATCGACAGCGAGGTGTTTTGCAAGCTGGCCGCCGGGGCGACGCCCAAGAAGGTCATCGTGGTGCCGGGGCGGCTGGTGAATCTGGTGGTTTGAGTCAATCCCTATGAAACGTCGTTCTGTTGTCGCGCTGCTAGGTCAGGCCGGTCTGACCAGTCTGCTGTTGGGAGGCTGCGGGTTCAAGCTGCGCGGTGCTCAAACCTACACCTTTCAGACCCTGGCGATCATGCCCAATCCGGGTGGCCCGCTGGCCATCGAGTTGCGCCGCTCTTTTGCCAGCTCGGTGCGGGTACTGGCGCCCAATGAGCCGATCAGCCAGGCGCAGGTGGTGCTCGATATCCTGCAGGAGCAGCGTGAAAAAACGGTGGTTGGGGTCAGCAGCTCGGGCCAGGTGCGTGAGTTTCAGCTGCGCATCCGGGTGAAGTTTCGAGTTCGCAACCGCGAAGGCGATGAGCTGACGCCGCAGGCCGAAATGGTGCAGCAGCGCGATATGAGCTTCAGTGAATCAGCCGTGCTGGCCAAAGAAGCCGAAGAAGTTCTGCTGTATCGGGATATGCAGTCCGACATCGTGCAGCAGTTGATGCGCCGTCTGGCGACGATAGGCCATGCAGCTAGCCCCTAGTCAACTCGCCAACCACTTGCAGAAAGGCCTGAAAAGCCTGTACACCGTGCATGGCGACGAGCCGCTGCTGGTCCAGGAGGCGGTTGACGCCATTCGCGCGTTCGCCCGCACCCAGGGCTTTACCGAGCGCAGTTCGCACACGGTGGCCGGGGCGCACTTTGACTGGAGCGAGGTGCTGGCGGCGGGCGGCTCGCTGAGCCTGTTTGCTGACAAACAGATCGTCGAGTTGCGTATTCCCTCCGGCAAACCCGGCAAGGAGGGCGGCGCGGCGCTGCAACAACTGGCTGAACAAGCGCGCGGCAACGAGTCAACCCTGACCCTCGTCATGCTGCCGCGGCTCGACAAGCTGGGCAAAAGCAGCGCCTGGTTTGGCGCGCTGGAGAGTTTTGGCATCACGCTGGCGGTGGAGCCGGTTGAGCGCAATGCCTTGCCGGCGTGGATTGCACAGCGCCTGGCCGTTCAAGGCCAGCGTGTAGCGTCTGGTGAAGCGGGTCAGCACAGCTTGCAGTTCTTTGCCGACCGGGTGGAGGGCAATTTGCTGGCAGCGCATCAGGAAATTCAGAAGCTCGCTCTGTTGTATCAGCCCGGCGAGCTGACGTTTGAGCAGATTGAGAGCGCCGTGCTCAACGTCGCGCGCTACGACGTGTTCAAGCTGTCGGACGCCGTGTTGTCGGGCCAGATTCAGCGCGTGCAGCGCATGCTCGACGGCCTGCAAGCCGAGGGCGAGGCGGCGGTGCTGGTGCACTACACCCTGGCCGAGGACATCCGCGCCCTGAAGCGCGTCAAAGATGCCATGAACCGCGGCAGCCCGCTGCCGATGGCACTGCGCGAGCAGCGCGTGTGGGGCACGCGCGAGCGTTTGTTTGAACGCGTGCTGCCGCGTCTGAGTGATGCAACGCTGGCGCGCCTGCTGCAGGCGGCGCACCAGGTCGACGGCGTGGTCAAGGGCCTGAAGCAACCCGACTGGCCTGCGGACAGCTGGCAGGCGCTGCACCGGTTGGCGCAGCTGCTGTGCGCGGTGTGCAGCGGCAATGCCAGGCGTGTTGCTGCACCTTAAAACCCAAGGGTAGCTTCAGGCTGATCTGGGCTGGATGGCGGGCTATTGGGGCGTGGGGGCCAGCTGGGCGAATCACCTGTGTTGAAACGCGGTTAAAGTGTTACCCAGGTTTGAACCACGCCGTATCTTCATCATGATTCGTCATCCGACGGGAGGCGAGGCCAGGAATCTTGTTTCGAAAATCTCGCCCGGCACCGCTTCGCTGAATAAAAAGCCCTGCATTTCGTCGCATTTCAGCAAGCGCAGCAGGCGCAATTGCTCCTCGGTTTCGACACCCTCCGCCACTACCTTGAGATCGAGCGCATGCGCCAGGCTGATGATGGTGGAGACCAGCGCCAGTCCCTGTGGCCCGGCGGTCATGTCGATCACGAACGAGCGGTCGATTTTCAGCGTGTCCACCGGCAGTTTGGCCAGGTAGCTGAGCGAGGAGAAACCGGTGCCAAAGTCGTCGATGGCGATGGTCACGCCCAGGTCGCGGATCGCCTGTAGGCTGGCGATATTGCCCTTGACGTCCTCCATGATTACGCTTTCGGTGATTTCGAGTTGCAGCCCGGCCGCC
>DATCIC010000248.1:0-3793 GCA_036508025.1 Rhodoferax sp.
GTCCGAGTGGGCGTCGGCCTGCGCGGTGGTACTGAAGACGATGCCCTATTAGGTCAGTCGTTCCTGTCGAAATTCGACATTACGATGAGCCAGAACCGAATGGTGCTGCGGTCGCGGTGACAGTAGGAATCTTTGCTCTCGAAGAGGAAAATCCTTCAATAGCGTCATAGGCCGCTTTCAGGCTGAACCAGGTATCGGAATCCCCAGCCCGCTCAATCGTCACTGAAGGCGGGTGGTGGGGCTTGCGAGCGCAGGCCCCATTCGCGGCGACCACATAGCCCGCGCGTCAGCAACGCATTTTGTGAGAAAGCAATTGCGTGCCAACCCGGCTCGCCCGCGAGCGTGGGCCGGAGTCCGCAAGCCACACCACCCGCCTGGCACGAGGCTTACGACAGTAACGCGAAGCACAAGCGGCAAAGGCGACGTCTGTAACAGCGAAAACGGGGCATTTCGCCAAATCTTCTATAATGCCCGGCTTCGCAGCGCTTTTGTGGCTCCGCGGCGAAGCTTGAACCCCACCTAAGAGATTCCCATCAGAGGAACGCCGACCGTGGAAAAGAGCCCGACAAACCCTCTCTAGTAGAAAACTCATGACCAAAACTTTCAGCGCTAAAGCAGCTGACGTGGTGCACGAGTGGTTTGTGATTGACGCGACCGACAAGGTCCTCGGACGAGTAGCCAGCGAAGTTGCTCTCCGTTTGCGCGGCAAACACAAGGCCATTTATACGCCTCACGTCGATACCGGTGACTTCATTGTCATCATCAATGCAGCTCAGCTGCGTGTCACCGGCGCCAAGTCGACCGACAAAATCTATTACAGCCACTCTGGCTATCCGGGCGGCATCTCCAGTGTCAATTTCCGTGATATGCAAGCCAAATTCCCGGGTCGTGCCCTGGAAAAAGCGGTCAAGGGCATGCTGCCCAAGGGCCCGCTTGGCTATGCCATGATCAAAAAGCTCAAGGTGTACGGTGGTGCTGAGCACCCGCACACTGCCCAGCAACCCAAAGTGTTGGAACTTTAAGGAGCCACTGATGATTGGTGAATGGAACAATGGTACCGGCCGTCGCAAATCGAGCGTCGCCCGTGTTTTCCTGAAAAAAGGCTCCGGCCAGATCGTGGTCAATGGCAAAGACATTGAAAAATTCTTTGGCCGTGCAACGTCGATCATGATTTGCAAGCAACCCTTGTTGCTGACCAACCACGCTGAAACGTTTGACATCATGATCAACGTGGCTGGCGGTGGTGAGTCCGGTCAAGCCGGCGCGGTGCGCCACGGCATTACCCGTGCCCTGATTGACTACGATGCCACGCTCAAGCCTGAGTTGAGCAAAGCCGGTTTCGTCACGCGCGATGCACGTGAAGTGGAACGTAAGAAAGTTGGCTTCCACGGTGCACGTCGCCGTAAACAGTTCAGCAAGCGTTAATTTCACTGCAAATTACGCCAACGACTTGTTGCCAAATAACAGCCGCCAGAATGCAGATTCCGGCGGCTGTTTGCTTTTATCTCCCACACATTAAATTGCTCCCATGCGCCTACGCTTACTCATTCGCCGCCTGACGGTCAGTGCGCCGCGCATGGCCGTGCGCAGCGCCATGCCCTGGCCCTTGCGTTGGCTGATGCTGGCCCTTGTGTTTGGTTTTTGTGCCGCTCTTGCTTTGTGGGCGTTCGAGTTTGGCAAAGACATTGCCGGACTTGAGCGAGGCAGCAAAGAGGAGCTGCAGCAAGCACGGACCGAACTGGCGGCCCTGCAGGCCGAGCTGGTGACAATCAAGGCCGCGCGTGATCAGGCCCAGTCCGTCGCCAACACCGTCGACACTTTGCTGACCACAGAAAAGGTGGCGCAGGAAACCCTGCTGGCCCAGAACAAACAACTCCAAGCCGAGAATCGCAGTTTGCGCGACGACCTTGGTTTTTTTGAGAAGCTGATTCCGGCCTCGGGTGGTGGCGGGATCGCGATCCGCGGCTTGCAGGCCGAAGTCCGCAATGGGCGTGAAATAAAATGGCAAGTGTTGGTGATGCAAGCGAGTAAAAACGCGCCGGAGTTCAGCGGCCAACTGGCGTTGAGCTTCAGCGGTGTGCTTAACGGCAAGCCGTGGCTAGCCACCTTGCCGGGTGGTGCGCAGACGTTCAAGCTGAAGCAGTATGGCCGCATGGAAGGCGTTTTTGAGCTGCCGCCGCAAGTCGTGGTCAAGGGCCTGAGCGCCAAGGTGCTGGAGGGTCCGGTTGTGAAATCGGTGCAATCCATCAAGCTATAGTGCAACGCAGCAGACGAAGAATTTCAGGAAACAAACGTGTTTAACAAGAAAAAGCAACCCCCCATCAAAAGCCTGATTGCCGAGGGCAGTCAGATTGACGGCAACATCAGCTTCACCGATGGCTTGCGCATCGACGGTGCGATTGTCGGCAACTTGTTTGCCAAAACCGACGAGGCCAGTATTTTGGTCATTTCGGAGGCTGCCACGGTGATCGGTGAAATTCATGCTGACCACATCATCATCAATGGTGCCGTCAAAGGGCCGGTGCATGCGCGGGTCATGCTGGAACTGCAGCCCAAAGCCCGCATTCAAGGCGATGTGCACTACGCGGCGCTGGAGATGCACCAGGGTGCCATTATTGCCGGGCAGTTGTACCCGCTCGTGGGCGCTGAGGTTGAAGCAAAGCCCCTGCTGAAACTGGCGGCAAACAATGGCTGACTGAATTGTTGAGCAAATTGCTGTAGTATTCTTTAACTTAATTTAACGGAGAAATCCATGAGCGCCGTCGCAGAAACTATCCAGACTGAAATGCCAAGCCCAATTCTTTTCACCGACAGTGCGGCCGCCAAAGTAGCCGACCTGATTGCTGAAGAGGGTAACCCGGACCTGAAGCTGCGCGTGTTTGTGCAGGGTGGTGGTTGTTCCGGCTTTCAGTATGGTTTCACGTTTGATGAAATCACCAATGAAGACGACACCACCATGACCAAGAACGGTGTGTCCTTGTTGATTGATGCCATGAGCTACCAGTATCTGGTGGGGGCCGAGATTGACTACAAGGAAGACCTGCAAGGGGCCCAGTTTGTCATCAAAAACCCCAACGCAACCACCACCTGTGGTTGCGGATCGAGCTTCTCCTAAGGGGATTGATGGTGGTGCCCGGTCAGGCCGGGTAGACCGCACCCAAGATACGGGCGCCGCTGGCGCCCGTTACTTCTTGTAAGCTTGACGTTTTGCGTAACAGTGTATTGCGTGCCAGCCAGGCAAAAGCGGCGGCTTCCACTTGCGAGGGCGGCAAACCGTGGGCTTGTGATGAATTGACTTGCAGCCCCGGCAGCAGTGCTTGCAGTCGCGTCATCAGATGCGCGTTGAAGGCACCGCCGCCGCACACAATCAGGGTGCCGCTCTCGGAACCGTAGCGTCTGACGCAGGACGCGCATACGCTGGCCGTTAGTTCAGTCAGCGTGGCCTGCACATCGACCGCTGCCACCGAGGAGAATTTCTCAAGTTTCCAGGCCAGCCAGCCGGGGTTGAACAGGTCACGCCCCGTGCTTTTCGGCGCGGATTGCGCAAAGTAGGGTTCATCCAGCAAGGCCGCGAGTAATTCGCCATGCACGCGCCCGGCTGCGGCCCAGGCGCCGTCAGCGTCAAAGGGCTGACCGATGTGCTGCTGGCACCACGCGTCCATCAAGGCGTTGCCCGGGCCGCAGTCAAAACCCAGCACGTCATTGCCGTGAAAACCGGACGGTAAGTCATCCTCTAGCTCGCCCGCACGTGGTTCAGCGGCGAAGTAAGGACCCAATACGGTCAGGTTGGACA
>DATCIC010000249.1:0-10522 GCA_036508025.1 Rhodoferax sp.
AGATCATCGGCCTGACCATGTAACAGTTTGGCCATGAAATCAGCGCTGCAAGGCGCAATCAAAATGGCATCGGCCTCGCGGCTGAGGTTGATGTGCGCCATGTTATTGGGCGCGCGCGGATCCCACTGCGAGTCATAGACCGGGCGCTGGCTCAGTGCCTGCATCGTCACCGGCGTGATGAACTGCTGCGCCGCCGCCGTCATCACCACCTGCACGGTGGCGCCTTCCTTGATCAAGGCGCGGCACAACTCGGCCGCCTTGTAGCAGGCAATGCCGCCCGTGAGCCCCAAAACGATGTGTTTTCCAGCAAGATCATTCATGCGCCGCAATGTAACAGACCCCCACATTGGCTGCGGCGTGTGCGCAAAGACCCCAACCCGACATCTATAATCTGCCTTTCCCACCTCCCCGAGCTTTCAAGCTCCCTCTGACATGACCAAATTTGTCTTCGTCACCGGCGGTGTGGTGTCTTCCCTGGGTAAGGGAATCGCCTCAGCCTCCTTAGCCGCGATCCTGGAGTCGCGAGGCCTCAAAGTCACTTTAATCAAGCTCGATCCCTACCTCAACGTCGATCCCGGCACGATGTCGCCGTTTCAACATGGCGAGGTTTTTGTCACCAACGACGGCGCAGAAACCGATCTTGATTTGGGCCACTACGAGCGCTTTGTGGAAACCCGCATGCGCAAGGCCAACAATTTCACCACCGGCCAAATCTACAAAAGCGTGCTTGAAAAAGAGCGCCGCGGCGACTATCTGGGCAAGACGGTGCAGGTGATTCCCCATGTCACCAATGAAATCCAGGATTTTGTGAAACGGGGTGCCGGCTGGGGGACCCCCGACGCGGTGGATGTCGCCATCGTCGAAATTGGCGGCACCGTGGGCGACATTGAGTCGCTGCCGTTTCTGGAAGCGGTGCGCCAGATGAGCCTGAAGCTGGGACCCAACAACAGCGCCTTTGTGCACTTGAGCTACGTTCCCTGGATTGCTGCGGCGGGTGAACTCAAAACCAAACCGACGCAGCACACAGCCAAACAATTGCGTGAAATCGGCATCCAGGCCGATGCGCTCATCTGCCGTGCCGACCGCCCCATTCCAAGCGAAGAGCGGGAGAAGATATCTCTTTTCACCAACGTGCCGGACTGGGCTGTTATCTCGATGTGGGACGTGGACACCATCTACAAAGTGCCGCGCATGCTGCACGAACAAGGCCTGGACGGGCTGATCTGCGACAAACTTCGCCTGAACACGCCACCGGCCAACTTGAAGCGCTGGGATGACCTGGTGTATGAGACCGCACACCCGAAAGGCGACGTCAACATCGTCATGGTCGGCAAGTATGTCGAGCTCAGTGACAGCTACAAGTCGCTCAACGAAGCGATTCGCCACGCTGGCATGAAAAACCATGTGCGCGTCAAAATCGACTACATCGACTCGGAAACCATCACGCAGGGCAACGTGACGCAGCTGGCCAAGTTTGATGCGATCCTGGTGCCGGGGGGCTTTGGTATTCGCGGCGTTGAGGGCAAAATTTGCGCCGCCCGTTTTGCGCGTGAAAACAAAGTGCCGTATCTGGGCATTTGCCTGGGGATGCAGGTCGCCACGATTGAATTTGCGCGCCATGTGGCCGGGCTGAAAGAAGCCAACAGCACCGAGTTTGACCCCAGCAGCCCGAACCCCGTGATCGCCCTGATTACCGAATGGAAAGACGAAGACGGCAGCATCAAAACCCGCGATGAAAACTCCGACCTCGGCGGCACCATGCGCCTGGGGGCGCAAAGTTCTGACGTGGTTCAAGGCACCTTGGCGCACAAGATTTATGGCGACGTGGTGACCGAGCGGCATCGCCACCGCTATGAGGCCAATGTGCATTTTCTGGACACACTACGCCAGGCCGGGTTGGTCATTTCGGCCTTCACCCAGCGTGAGCATTTGACGGAAATCGTGGAACTACCGCAGAGCGTGCACCCGTGGTTCATGGGCGTGCAGTTTCATCCCGAGTTCAACTCAACACCCTGGGCCGGGCACCCGTTGTTCAATGCCTTCATCAAGGCCGCGCTGGACCATCAGGCGGCAGGCAAAGCGCTGAAAGCGGTGGCTTGAAATGAAGTTGTGTGGATTTGAGGTGGGCCTGAACCAGCCCCTGTTCCTGATCGCCGGCCCCTGTGTTATTGAATCGGAACAACTGCAGATGGACACCGCCGGCACGTTAAAGGAGATCACGGCCTCGTTGGGTATTCCGTTCATCTTCAAGAGCAGTTTTGACAAGGCCAACCGTTCCAGCGGCAGTACCTTTCGCGGCCCTGGCATCGAGCGCGGGCTGGAAATTCTGGCCAAGGTCAAACGCGAACTCGGCGTGCCCGTGTTGACCGACATTCATTCAGAAGACCAGATCGCCCAGGTCGCGTCGGTGGTCGATGTGTTGCAGACACCCGCTTTTTTGTGCCGCCAAACCGACTTCATTCGCGCCGTAGCGCAGTCGGGATTGCCCGTGAACATCAAGAAAGGCCAGTTTCTGGCGCCGGGTGACATGAAAAACGTGATCGACAAGGCACGCGCGGCGGCGCGCGAAAAAGGCTTGAATGAAGACAACTTCATGGCCTGCGAACGCGGCGTCAGTTTTGGTTACAACAACCTGGTGAGCGACATGCGTTCGCTGGCCATCATGCGTGACACGGGCGCACCGGTGGTGTTCGATGCCACGCACTCGGTGCAATTGCCAGGCGGCCAAGGCACCAGCAGCGGCGGCCAGCGCGAAATGGTGCCGGTGCTGGCGCGTGCTGCGGTGGCTGTGGGTGTGGCCGGCCTCTTCATGGAAACGCATCCCGACCCGTCCAAAGCATTGAGTGACGGCCCCAATGCCGTGCCTCTCAAACACATGCGGGCGCTGCTGGAGACCTTGGTGGCACTGGATGCGGTGACCAAGAGAAATGGTTTTCTTGAAAACAGTTTTGCTGCCTGAGTGCAGCACAAAATAGTCAAGATAAAGTTTTGGTTTTAATATTCCTTTTATTTAATGAAAGAACTCAATGAGTGCAATTGTTGACATCGTCGGGCGCGAAATTCTGGATTCGCGCGGCAACCCTACCGTGGAATGTGATGTGCTGCTCGAATCCGGCACCATGGGCCGCGCCGCCGTACCGTCGGGTGCCTCCACTGGCAGCCGGGAAGCGATTGAACTGCGTGACGGCGACAAAAGCCGTTACCTCGGCAAAGGCGTGCTCAAGGCGGTGGAACACATCAACACCGAAATCTCCGA
Source organism: Rhodoferax sp. (assembly GCA_036508025.1). Taxonomy (GTDB): domain Bacteria; phylum Pseudomonadota; class Gammaproteobacteria; order Burkholderiales; family Burkholderiaceae_C; genus Rhodoferax. The sequence goes on from DATCIC010000249.1 coordinate 3,257, forward strand.
AGCCGTGCTCGGGCTGGATGCCTCGGAGCAGGCGTTTCTGGACAAAACCCTGATTGACCTGGACGGCACCGACAACAAGTCACGCCTGGGTGCCAACGCAATGCTGGCGGTCTCGATGGCGGTGGCGCGTGCCGCCGCTGAAGAGTCTGGCCTGCCGCTGTACCGCTACTTTGGCGGCATGAACGCGGTGCAGATGCCGGTGCCCATGATGAACGTGGTCAACGGTGGCGCGCATGCCAACAACAGCCTGGACATTCAGGAGTTCATGATCATCCCGCTGGGCGCCCCCAGTTTTCGTGAAGCCCTGCGTTACGGTGCCGAGGTGTTTCATGCGCTCAAGAAGATCATCCATGACAAGGGCATGAGCACCGCTGTTGGTGATGAAGGCGGCTTTACCCCCAGCGTGGCGAGCCACGAAGAGGCGATTCAGTTGATTCTGCAGGCTATCGATTCAGCCGGCTACACCGCGGGCGAGCAGATTGCCATTGGCCTGGACTGCGCTGCCAGCGAGTTCTACAAGGACGGCAAGTACCAGCTGGGCGCCGAAGGATTGAGCCTGAGCGCCCAGGAATGGACCGACATGCTCGCCACCTGGGTCGACAAATACCCCATCATCAGCATTGAAGACGGCATGAGTGAGGGCGACTGGGACGGCTGGAAGATTTTGACTGACCGCCTGGGCAAACAGGTGCAGATCGTGGGTGATGACTTGTTCGTCACCAACACCAAAATTTTCAAGGAAGGCATCGACAAAGGCATTGCAAACTCGATCCTGATCAAGATCAACCAGATCGGTACCTTGACCGAGACCTTTGCCTGCATCGAGATGGCCAAGCGTGCTGGCTACACCGCCGTCATCAGCCATCGCTCGGGCGAGACCGAAGATTCCACCATTGCCGACATTGCGGTGGGCACCAACGCCGGTCAGATCAAGACCGGCAGCTTGAGCCGTTCCGACCGCATGGCCAAGTACAACCAGTTGCTGCGCATTGAAGAAGACTTGGGTGAGATCGCCACCTACCCGGGTCGTGCGGCTTTTTACAACCTGCGCTAGTGCGCTAACCTGTTCATGGGCCATCGCGTTGTCCCGGCCGCCCTGATCGCACTGCTCGTGATTCTTCACGCGCAGCTGTGGTTGGGCCGCGGCAGCCTGCCCAACGTGGCCCATTTGACGCAACAGCTCAGTTCACAAAAAGAGCTCAACCAGCAAGCACAGCTTGCCAATGATCGGCTCGCCGCCGAGGTGCGGGACCTGCAGGAAGGCCTGGAAATGGTCGAAGAAAAAGCCCGCATGGAACTCGGCATGGTCAAGCCCAATGAGATCTACGTGCAGATCACAAGCTCTTCCGCGCCCCCAAAAGCGCGCTGAACCCAAACAACGGCCCTTTACTGCACCGTCGCGCTCGAAGGCGGCAGATCACCGGGCACCCTGAATAGCCGGGCCACATCAATCGGGTCAAATCGGTAGTGCGCGCCACAAAAATCACATCCGACCTCAATTTCACCCCGTTCGCTGATGATGCTTTGCGCCTCGTCAGCACCCAGCCCCAGGATCATGCGGCTGACGCGTTCCCGACTGCAGGTGCAGGAAAAATGCGGCGCGCTGTCCCCCGCCAAGGGCTCAAAGCGCAACAGCTTCTCTTCCCAGAACAGACGCCGCAGGATGGTGTCGGCATCCAGCGTCAACAGCTCTTCGCGCTTCAGGGTCGACGCCAGCAGGGCAATGCGCTTGTAGTGCTCGTTGATGCCGATTTCATCTTCATTGGCCAGACTCACCGGACTGCCAGCCAGATTGCCAACGCCTTCAAGTGGCAAGCGTTGAATCAACAGCCCAGTGGCCACTTTGTCGTCCGCCGCCAGCACCAGCGTGGTATCTAACTGTTCACTTTGCAGCATGTAGTGTTCCAGCACGTCGCTGAACTTTTCCAGCTTTTCATGCGCGTCACCCAACAAGGACACCACCCCCTGGTAGGGTTGTTGACCAGGAAAATGGGTTTGGGGGTCCAGCGTGATGGCGCATTTACCCTGGTTATTGACATTGACCATCTGGCTCAGGCTAGCCTCAAGCGGCACATCCCCCGTAACGGTGGCCGTCGCGCGCAAACCAAAGTCAGGCTGCACCTCGACCACCGCCAGTTTGACCGGGCCGTCGCCGAGCACCTGCAAGATGAGTGAACCATTAAACTTGATGTTGGACTGCATCAAGGTGGCCGCCGCCACCATCTCGCCCAGCATGTTTTGTACCGGTAGCGGGTAGCTGCCCGTTGCACTGTTGGCAGCGCGGCGCCGCAGGATCTCGGTCCAGGTGTCGCTCAAGCGCACCAGCACACCGCGCACCGGCAAACCGTCAAATATAAATTTATGAATTTCAGACACGCAATTTTTCCCGATACAGTTCAAGTCACTTCGAACCCATCCGGGTCCGCACAAGCCCCATAGCTTGGGCTCAACCCGTTTTTTTCAACCCGAGCCGAAAGCGACGCGCGTTGGCTGCGTAATGCAGCGCGCTCAGGCGCAAACCTTCCAACTCATCGGCCCTTAATTGGCGCACCACCTTGGCCGGGCTGCCCAGAATCATGCAGCCATCGGGGAACTCTTTGCCTTCGGTCACCAGCGCGCCCGCCCCCACCAGGCAGCCTTTGCCAATTTTTGCCCCATTGAGCACCACCGCACCCATACCAATCATGGAGTCATCGCCCACCGTGCAACCATGCAGCGTCACCTGGTGCCCGACCGTCACGCCCGCGCCTACCGTCAGGGGCTTACCCACATCAGCATGCAAAACGCTCACATCCTGAATATTGCTGCCTCGGCCAATGCGAATGCTTGCCGTATCGCCGCGGATCACCACGCCGAACCAGACGCCGACATCATCGGCCAAATCCACATCACCGATGACATGGGCACTGTCAGCAACCCAGGCCGAGTCTGCCATGCGGGGCGCCACACCGTCGAGTTCATAAATTGCCATCGTTCGTCCTGTTGTTCAACAAAGCGGGCATTGTAGGGATAGCGCCCGCTTAAGTGGGCTACCCGCGCGGATGGTGCTGGGCATGCAACACTTTGAGCCTTTCACGCGCCACATGGGTATAAATGGTGGTGGTTGAAATATCCACATGACCGAGCAGCATTTGCACGGCACGCAAATCTGCCCCGTGGTTGAGCAAATGCGTGGCAAAAGCATGGCGCAAGGTGTGCGGCGACAGGGGCGCCGTGATGCCGGCACTGGCGGCATACTTCTTCACAATCATCCAGAACATGACGCGGCTCATGGCCGTGCCGGGCGTGGCGCCACGCTGCGTCACAAACAGGTCTTCGGTCTGCTTGCCCGCCAGCAGCTCCGGGCGGGCCTGCGCCAGATAGCGCTTGATCCAGAGGCTGGCCACCTCGCCAAACGGCACCAACCGCTCCTTGTTGCCCTTACCGAAAACACGCAACACGTTGTCCGACAAGCTGACATTGAACACCTTGAGCGTGACCAGCTCACTCACGCGCAGACCGCTGGCGTACATCAGCTCCAGCATGGTGCGGTCGCGCACGCCCAGCGGCGTCTGCTCATCAGGCGCGGCCAGCAACGCTTCAACTTGGAACTCGCTCAAAGTCTGGGGCACGCGCAGGGCTTGCTTGGCGGCCTGCAATTTGAGCGTCGGATCAAGGCTGATCAGGTGCTCACGCAGCGCCCAGCGGAAATAGCGCTTGAACACCGTCAACCGCCGGTTTGCGGTGCTGGCCTTGGTGGCGCTGTGTTGCGCTGCAAAGTAGCCATTCAGATCATGTTCAAGCGTAGCCGGCAACTCCTTGTGCTGTGGCTGCAGCCACGCGGCATACAGCGTCAGGTCACGCCGGTAGGCCGCGAGCGTGTTTTTTGACAAGCCTTCCTCCAGCCACAGCGCATCAATGAAAGCGTCAATGGCTGCGGCGCCCGGTGGTGTCATGGTTTGGTCTGGCATGGTGATGGGGTGCGTGAAGTACGTGTTGGCATGAAGACTTAAGTTGCATGGTAACTGCCGCCCTGGTCAAAACTGGAGCCTCCTGCCACGAGCCGAGCTGCGGGGCGACTGCGTTTGACTGTTATTCTCTAAGCGTGAATTACGCTCAACTTCTATTTCCTGACTTTTCCCTGATTCTGTGCGGCTACCTGGTGTGCCGCTACACCGCGCTCAACCGCACCGTGTGGGCACAGGTCGAGACCCTCGTGTACTTCTTCTTGTTTCCGGTCTTGCTGTTTCACTCGATCATCAAAAGCCCGATCAACATCGGCGCTGCCACCAGCTTCATTGGCGCGGGCTTGGCCTTGGGGCTGGCGGGCATCACGTTGGCCTATTCAGTGCCCTATTGGCCGGGGTTGCGGCAGCACATTCCGGCGCGTCAGCATGCGGCCAGCGCCCAGGTGGCCTTTCGCTTCAACTCGTTCATCGGCCTGGCGCTGGCTGACCGGCTGGCCGGAGCGCAGGGTTTGCTGTTGATCGCCTTGCTGATTGGCGTGTCGGTGCCACTGATGAATGTGGGCGCGGTGTGGCCGATGGTGCGCCATGCCCAGCGTGGGCTGCTGGGCGAACTGCTGCGCAACCCGCTCATCATCGGCACGGCCTTGGGGCTGGCGGCCAATTTGCTGGGTCTGTCGCTGCCGGTCTGGCTGGAACCCACCGTCAGCCGCATCGGGGCGGCGTCGTTGGCACTGGGCTTGATGGCAGCGGGTGCCGGGATGCAATTGAGCGCCCTCAATCGGGGCAAGACCCTGGCGCTGGCGCTGCTGACGATCCGGCATTTGTTCATGCCGCTGGTGGCCTGGGGTTTGACTCGCCTGTTCCAGCTTGACCCGGTCGAGAGCACCATCTTGCTGGCGTTTTCGGCGCTGCCCACCGCATCGAGCTGTTACGTGCTGGCGGCCCGCATGGGCTATGACGGCGCCTATGTGGCCGCTCTGGTGACCGTGTCGACCGTGCTGGGCGTTCTCAGCTTGTCGTTTGCGCTGGGGGTGTTGCAAGCGTTGTAGGCGTCTGCAATATGGACAGTTTGATGCTGCCCTCACCCCCTGTGAGATCACGGTTTGAGCAAGACCTTCAACACATTTTGCAGTCGTCGCGCCACCCCAGCGTCGAATTGACTGGTCAACACAGCGGCGGTGTCCTGGCCCCAGGTTTGCGCCGGCGCCGGATCGTTGCGCTTGGTCAGCAATTGCAGTTGCAGCAGGCGCCGTGCGCTCAGGTGCTCTGCCGGCGTCGGTACCTCAGCCGCCATTTCAAGTCGCAGCAGGGCCGTGCTGGCATCTCCCGCCGGCGCTTGCGCCAACGCTTTACTCCAATTGCCACGGCCAGTAGCGGTGACGCGGCTCCCCAATTCCTGCAATGAAGGCATTTGATCGGCAGCGCGCTGCTCCCAAGCGCCCAGCAGCTGGGTCAAGGCCTCGCCGTGCGCCTGCGCGGCGAGTTTGCGCAAGGCCAGTTGGGCGTGCTCCAGCGCGTCGCGCTGGGCACGAAACGCGCTGTCGCCCAAACGGGGCGCTTCTTGCCAGGGACCGGCGGCAAGAGGACGAGCATCACGTGCATCGCGACGCGGCGCCCGATCATCTGGACGACCGGCAAAACTGGCATCCCGCGGGCCACGGCTGGTGTCTCTGGCACCCTCCCTGCCCCCGTCTTTGCGATCGCCGAACTTGCCGCCACGCATCATGGGGGCAGGCTCGGTCTTTTTCATGCCAGGACGGTCATCACCGCGCACCGCCACCACCGGGCGTGGAGCGGCTTTGGGCGGTGCTGGCGGCGCAACGGGTTCAGCGGGCTCTGCCGACTCAAGTTCAGCAGACGCCTCAACCGGCTCAGTCGCTGCTGACACCTCTTGTCCAGACGGTGCCTCCAAGGGCTCGGTCTTCACTTCTGTATTAATAGCTACTTGCGCAGTATCTACGGGGGCTAGAGCCTTATTTGATTCATTTTCTTCAGGTGTTGGCAGCGCGGCTTGCGCCGCTTTGGCCTGGGCCTGACCACGCAAGGCGGCCTCCAGCGCGCTCATGGCACTGCGAATCAGCTGCGCGTCACCGGCGGCATTGGCGGCTTCGAGCGCCTTGGCAGCATCGAGCACGGTGCGGTCGCGTTCACCCAGCGCCGCATCAGCCTTTTCACGCTCTGCCGTCTTGCGGTTGAAGGCTTCGTCAATCGGCTTGCGAAAGGCGTCCCACAATTTTTGTTCCTGCCGGCGTTCCAGCGGCACCACATGGGTCTCGGCCTGCCAGCGTTGTTGCAGGGTCTTGACGGCATCAATATGCAGCACGGGTTCGGCACCGAGCGCGCGGGCTTCGTCGATCAAGGCGTGGCGCGTGGCCAGACTCTGCTTCTGCAAGGCCTCCAGTGGCGCGGCGGCCTTGTCAATGGCCGCCTTCCAGAGCGGCTGCAGTTCGGCAAACATCTTCTCGCCCACGTGGCCGCCTTCACGCCAACGGTCGCCAAACTGGTGCAACAGGCGGTTGAAGCCCTTCCAGTCGTCGTCCAACGCCACCGGGTTGGCAGCAGCCCAGGCATTGACTTCTTCAATCAGCGCCAGGCGCTGCGCCCGATGCTCTGCCGACTCGGCCTTGACTTTTTCCAGCCAGGCCTCGACCACCTTGTAGGCTTCGTTGCAGGCATCGTCAAAACGCTTCCACAAACCATGGTTGGGCACACCGCCCTGGTCGGTTTGCTTCCACTGATCACGCAGCGTGCGCAGGCTCTCCTGCATCTTGCGCCCACCGACGGCCTGCCCTTCAGGGCGCTTGAGCAAGCCCTCGGCCTTGGCTACCAGTTCCTCGCGCAGCTGGTCGGCACGCCAACGCTGCCAGCCCTCCAACTCACCCGCTGCCGCCAGCGCCGCATGGGCCTGGTTCTCCAGCTTGTCGTCGATGATTTTGCCGAATTCCTTGAGCGCATTGCGCAAGGCGCTAGCGGCACCGGCACTCGCCTTGCCGTGGCCTTCGGCAATTTCTTGCTCCAACTTTAATAGCGCCTCACGCACGACTGATAAGGCCTGCGCCTTGATTTCAGGATCAACTTTAGCTTTTTGTGGCTTGGCCGCCGCTTCCAGGGGCACACCGCGCGCCACACGCAGTTCGTCAGCCCACACCGGCACCGGCGGCAGGGCCGCTGCGGGGTCACTGGCGGCTGCCACGGCTTGCGCCAAAGCGCTCTTGAACGCATCCCACACCAGCAGCAGCTGCGCGCGCGAAGCATCGAGCAACGGAGGAAACTTGGTGTCAACACTGGGCCAATTGGCGTCACCCGACAAGGCCAGTGC
>DATCIC010000250.1:0-2846 GCA_036508025.1 Rhodoferax sp.
TGCCACCTCGGTGGACCTGTTCCACGCCTGCCAGAAGCGCGGGGCGCGCCTGCTGTACGCGTCCAGCGCCGCCACCTACGGCGGCTCGGACACGTTCCGGGAAGACCCTGCCTTTGAGCATCCGCTGAATGTTTATGGCTACTCCAAGCTGCTGTTTGATCAGCGTATGCGGCGTGAATGCGGCATCGACTTTCGGCGCTCGGTGGCCGGCAAGACGGGCCAGGTAGTGGGTTTTCGTTACTTCAATGTCTATGGACCGTACGAGCAACACAAAGGCCGTATGGCCAGCGTCGCCTTTCACCAGTTCCACCAGTTTCAGGCTGAGGGCAAGGTCAAGCTGTTTGCTGACTATGGCGGCTTCGGGCCCGGGGCCCAACTGCGTGACTTCGTTTTTATTGACGATGTGGTGGCAGTCAACCTGTGGTTCTTTGATCATCCCGGCGTGTCCGGCATTTTCAATCTGGGAACGGGCCGGGCGCAGCCCTTCAATGAAGTGGCCAGCGCAGTCGTCAATGCACTTCGTGGCATCCGAGGCGAACCCGCTCTGGAGCTTGAAGCCCTCACTGAAGCCGGTTTGATTGAGTACATCCCCTTCCCGGACGCCCTGCGTGGCAAATACCAGAGCTACACCCAGGCCGACTTGAGCGCCTTACGGGCCACCGGCTGCGACCACCCGTTTGCCGATGTGCAGACCGGTGTGTCGAACTATGTGCAGTGGCTGGCCCAGCAAGCCTGACTAAGGAGTTGATTTGTGTTGAAAAAAACACTTTCCGCCCTCGCCTTCTGCTACGTTGGCAGCTGCTTCGCTGCGCTGGACTTCAACACCGCCACCGAAGCCGAGCTCGACAGCGTCAAGGGCATCGGCCCCGCCATGTCCAGCAAGATTCTTGACGAGCGCAAAAAGGGCAGTTTCAAGGACTGGAATGATTTCACCAAGCGCGTCAAGGGGGTGAAGGGGAAAAATGCGGTCAAGTTTTCTGAGCAAGGTCTGACCGTGGATGGTGCCGCCTTCAAGGATGCCGCAGCAGCACTATGATGCGGCTCATGATTTCTGTCCTCGCAATTTGCATTGGTGCCAGCCTGGGCGCCCTGGCCCGCTGGCGTTTGGGTCTGTGGCTCAACCCGGGCGCAGTGCTGCCACTGGGCACGCTGGCGGCCAACCTGATTGGCGGTTACCTGATTGGCATCTGCGTGGCCGTGTTTCAGGCCCTGCCAAATCTGGACCCGGTCTGGCGCCTGGCCCTGGTTACCGGTTTTTTGGGCGGACTAACCACGTTTTCGAGTTTCTCGGCTGAAGTGGTCGGCATGCTGGGGCAGCAGCGCTATGCACTCGGGCTCGGTACGGCTGCGTTGCACCTGTTCGGCTCATTGTTACTGACTCTGGCAGGCATCAAGACTGCAACTATTTTTATAGCTGCTCACGCATGATACACGCGGGCTAGAGGCTGATTTTGTTTAAAAATAGGTGAGGATTGAAGTCCCCAGACGGCCAGATAAAACCGGTGAACTCGCTCACGGTATCTGAGAACCGCACAAAACCCTGATGTCATCTGCCAACTAATTTTTGGTACAATCCGATTCTTGATTTTCCGCAAGAGCGACAGCAGCACCTCCGGGTCCAGCCAACCGATGACAACGATCACGACCGGCCACCTTACCGCAAGGACTGCACACCAAATGTTCGCCCCCACATCTTGCTTTTGAATATTTTCTCTTTTCCATCGAACTGCGCCAGCCCATAGGGGCGCCTGTCCATTCTGTCTTTTCTTTTTTGAAATTCCGAGGTTCAAGATGCCCGCTCAAAACACCAAGAAGCCTGTCCAGTCCCCTGCAAAACCCCTTGCCAACGCCAAGCCGGCCAAGGTTGCGCCTGCAGCAGCACCTAAATCCACTCTCCAGAACCCTGACAAGAAAGACAAATTAGTGATCGCATCCAAATCCCCTGCCAAAGCAAGCTCAGTTGAATTGAAGAAGACGGCGGCCACGGCGGTTGCAGCTGAAGTCATTGTCAAGAAAAAGCCAGGCCGGCCACCCAAAGCCGCCACAGTGGAGTCCGATGCGGCATTAACGCCTGCGGCCAAACGTGGGCGCAAGGCAAAAAATGCGACTGAGTTGGCCAGCAAGGACGACCTGGATATGGCCGACATTGAAGCCGACCTGGTTGGCGAGCCGGTGGCGACAGGTGAGAAGGTTAAACCTTTGCGCATGAAAATCAGCAAGGCCAAAGAGCGTGCGCTGATGAAAGAGTTCGGTCTCGACGAAACGGTACTGTCCGAAGAAGACATGGCCAAGCGCCGTCAACGCCTCAAGGCCCTGATCAAGCTCGGCAAGACACGCGGCTATTTAACGCATGGCGAAATTTCCGATCACCTGCCCGACAAACTGGTCGACGCTGAAACGCTTGAGGTCGTGATCTCCATGCTCAACGACATGGGTGTGGCAGTCTACGAGCAGACGCCGGACGCCGAGACACTGCTGCTCAACAACAACGTCTCCACTGCCGCCACCGAAGAAGAAGCCGAGGAAGAAGCCGAGGCTGCCTTGTCCACCGTGGACAGCGAGTTCGGCCGCACCACGGACCCGGTGCGCATGTACATGCGTGAAATGGGCACGGTGGAACTGTTGACGCGCGAAGGCGAAATCGAAATTGCCAAGCGCATCGAAGGCGGTCTGATGGCCATGATGGAGGCGATTTCGGCATCCCCCGCCACCATTGCGGAGATCTTGCGCCTGAGTGAAGACATCCGCGAAGGCAAGGTCGTCATCACCACCATCGTGGACGGCTTCTCTAACCCGAACGAAGCCGACGACTATGTGGCCGAAGAGGATTTCGACGAATTCGATGC
>DATCIC010000251.1:0-3885 GCA_036508025.1 Rhodoferax sp.
AGCAGGTCGGGGTAAGTCAGTTGTTCACCGTCAAGGGGCAACTCCAGCCAGATCAGGCCCTCCAACACCACATAAGCGGCACAGGCGACGACCATTGGCTCATCCGCCAGCCCCGCTCCGCCCCACATCGCCAGCAAGCGCCCGCCCCCCTCGCGCACAGCCGCAGCGGCGGCGCGCCACTCATCCACGGTGACCCGCGCGTGCCAGATCGGCACGGGTGCCATCAAGCATTGCAGATCAACGTCGAAGCCAGAAATCTTCATCAGCTCAGCCCCCCAACATCCGCGCGGCCTGGATGTACCAGGTATTGAGGTAAGGCGGAATGTACAAGCCCAGCACCAAACCCAGACTCAGGTGCACAAACACCGGCACCAAGGCCGGCGGATGCGGCAGGGCTTTAAGCGACGTCTCGCCAAACACCATCGGCAACACCCGAATCATCATGGAAGCAAACGCCACCCCGAGCGACACAAACAGAAATGGCGCCGCCCAGGGCTGCTCGCGCATGGCAGTGGTCAATATCAAGAACTCGCTGGCAAAGACGCCAAACGGCGGCATGCCCAGGATCGCCATCACACCCAGAATCAAGCCCCAGCCGATGGTCGGATTCACCTTGATGAGGCCGCGAATCTCGCTCATGATCTGCGTCCCGGCTTTTTGGGTGGCGTGCCCCACCGCAAAGAAGATGGCCGACTTGATGAGGGAATGCACCGTCATGTGCAACAGACCGGCAAAGTTGGCCACCGGCCCGCCCATGCCAAAGGCAAAAGTGATCAAACCCATGTGCTCGATCGATGAGTACGAAAACATGCGTTTGACATCTTTTTGCCGTGAGATGAAGAAGGTCGCCACCACCACCGACAGCAGGCCAAAACCCATCATGAGCTGGCCCGCCAGTTGGTTATGCAAGGCGCCGTCGGTCAGCACTTTGCAGCGCAACAGGGCATACATGGCCACGTTGAGCAGCAAACCCGACAACACGGCCGAGACCGGCGTCGGGCCTTCGGCATGCGCATCGGGCAACCAGCTGTGCAAGGGCACCATGCCGACCTTGGTGCCATAGCCGATCAAAAGAAAAGCAAACGCCAAGGTGACGATGGAGGGGTCCAGCTGGCCTTTGATCGCATCCAGATTGGTCCACAGCAGCGTCGCGCCTTGGGGCCCGAGCACCTTTTCTGCCGCCATGTACAGCAAGACCGTGCCAAACAGGGCCTGTGCAATGCCGACGCCACACAGAATAAAGTACTTCCAGGCCGCCTCCAGACTGGCGGCGGTGCGGTACACGCTGACCAGCAGGACCGTGGTCAAGGTCGCAGCCTCCATGGCCACCCACAGGATGCCCAGGTTATTGGTGGTGAAACCCAGCAGCATGGTGAAGCTGAACAACTGGTACATGCTGTGGTACAGCCGCATGCGCGGCGGCGTCATCTTGCCGTGGTCTTGCTCAATGCGCATGTAAGGCCGGGAAAATATCGCCGTCGTCATCCCGACAAAGGCGGTCAGGGTGACCATGAACACATTGAGCGGGTCGATGAAAAACTGGTCATGCCAGACCAGGATCGGACCGTCTGCGATGATCTCGGCGGTCAACACGCAGGCCGCCAGGAAAGTACCCAGGCTGAAGGCCACGTTGATGTCACGGGCATAAGACCGGTGCCCGATCAGCGCCAGCACCGCGCCGCCCAGCAAAGGAAACCCCAGGACAAAAAACAGGGTGGACACAGTCAGTCTTCCTTGAGCGTTTCGAGGTTGTGAATGTCCAGGCTGTCGAATTTCTCACGAATCTGGAACATGAACACACCCAGAATCAGCACGCCCACCAACACATCAAGCGCAACGCCAAACTCAACAATCATCGGCATGCCGTTGGTGACTGCGGTGGCGGCGAAAATCAGGCCGTTTTCCATCGATAGAAAGCCGATCACCTGCGGCACCGCCTTGGAGCGGGTGATCATCATCAAGAACGAAAGCAGCACACAGGCCAGCGCAATACCCAGCGAGCCGCCCGCCATGGATGACGACAGACGCGAGATCGGCAAGGCCAGACTGAAAGAAAAAATCACCAGCGCAATACCCACCAGCATGGTGGTTGGAATGTTGATCAGGGTGTCGACATCCCAGCGCACATCGAGCTTGCGGATGACCCGGTGCAGCATCCAGGGAATAAAAATCACCTTGAGCAGCAGGGTCAAGGCCGCTGAAACATACAGGTCAGGTTGATGCGTGACATAGCCGAGCAGCACCGACGCGGCCACCAGCGCAGCGCCCTGGATGGTAAACAAATTAATCAGGGAGACGATGCGCCGCTGCGAGATCATGGCAAACGACAGCATCAGAATCAGGGTCGCAAACAAATTGATGAACTGGGGCGCCAACTTGATCATCCAACCCCCAGCAAGATGTTGACCAGCAGGCCGATCACGGCCAATAAAAAGGCAGTACCCAGAAATTCAGGCACGCGAAAGATCCGCATCTTGGCGCTGGCGGTCTCGATCAGGGCCATCAAGACACCCCCCAACGCCAACTTGACTATGAGCACGGGCAGCGCCAGCAGCAGCGCCAGTGGCGCGTTCGCCTCGGCCACACCCCACGGAAAGAACAGCGCCAAGCCGATGCAGGAGCAGGCCAACAGCTTCAGGCTGGCCGCCCATTCAAGCAGCGCCAGATGACGCCCCGAATACTCCAGAATCATCGACTCGTGAATCATGGTGAGTTCCAGGTGAGTGTCCGGGTTGTCCACCGGCACCCGCGCGTTCTCGGCCAGCGACACCATGGTGAACGCCACCCCGGCCACCAGCAGGCTCGGGTAAATGGCCAACTCCCGATGCGCCAGCGTTTCGACAATGGTGGTGAGCGAGGTCGAGCGCGAAATCATGGAAGCACAAAAAAGCACCATCAGCAAGGCCGGCTCGGCCAGAAAGCCGACCAGCATTTCACGGCGCGCACCGAGCGAGCCAAATGCCGTGCCGACATCCATCGCCGCCAGAGAAATAAAAACCCGCGCCAGGGCAAACAAGCCCACCAGCGCAATGGCGTCAGCGGCCGGTGACAAGGGCAGGTCGGTGGACAAGGTCGGGATGATGGCACTGGCCAGCAGCATGCAGCCGAAAACAATGTAGGGCGCCATGCGAAACAGGGGCGAGGCGTGCTCGGCCAACACCGACTCCTTGTTGAACAGCTTGTGCAAAACGCGGTACGGCTGCAACAGATTCGGCGCCGACTTGTTCTGCAAGCGAGCACGCCACTGGTTCACCCAACCGGTCAGCAGAGGCGCCAGCACCAGCGCCATCATGATTGCCATCAGTTGCGACAGCAGACCGAGCCAGCTCATTGCTTCACCACCAGCAGCACCACGATCAAGGTGATGAAGCTGTACATCAGATAGACCGCAATGCGCCCTTGCTGCAACATGCCAATGACTTTCGAGATGCGTTCCACCAGCCTCGCGATCGGCAGGTAGAGCCAGTACCAGAGCGGGTCTTCGACCGTCACGCGGTAGCTGGGCTGCTCGTCAAAGGGCGAGGGCAGCTCGCGCTTCATGCGAAACATGGGATCGAAAATCTGCCGGATCGGTTGCCCAAATCCTTCTGCCGTGTCCTGCATGCGGGCGTCTTGCCAGGGATAACCGCAGTCCCAGGCCGGCGCGCGCCGAATGCGGCCGCTGTAAAACCGGCGTACCAGCAAATAGGTCAAGGCAAAGAAGAGCATCACACCGAGCAGAAAGATGGCCGGCGCGTAACTGGCGCGCTCAATGCTCACGGGCACCAGCAGCCAGCCACTGGCCGCCACCGTCTTGGCCAGACCAGCCGACACCAGCAAGTGCGTGACCGGGTCAATCAGGGCAATGACCTGGTTCGGGAAAAGCCCCAGCACCACACAGCCCGC
>DATCIC010000252.1:0-2933 GCA_036508025.1 Rhodoferax sp.
TTCCTGCACTTCGACGGCTGGCGACAGGGTCAGAAAAAGTAGCGTCAACACCAGACCACCGGCGGCGTAAGCGCCCAGAACCACTCTGTACGCGTCCAGCGCGAGCCAGCCCCGGCCCTGCAAGATCTGCACCACCCAGCCACCACAAAGCGCACCCGTCGCGGTCGCAAATGAGCCTGCCAGGTTGTACCAGGCGAAGACCTGCGTGCGCTTTTGATTGGGGACGATCTGGCTCAGTCCGGCCTGTTCAACCGATAGAAACGGCCCGATCTCGTTCCCGCTCGGGCTGATGACACCGACGATGGCGGCGGCCATCAGAAAGACAATGTTATCCGTCAGAATGAACACAAGTCCCGCGCCCAGCATCAGCAGCGCGCCAATCTGCAAAGTTCGCCGCCTGCCAAACCGGTCCGCGGACGTGGTCAGCCACAGTGACACTGCGGCGTCGCCCGCCAGCGTCAGCGAGAACAACAACCCGATTTGTGGGTCCGTCAGCCCGACTTGCGCAAGATAAAGGGCCAGCAAGAGAGACAGAAAGCCGTAGCAAAAAAGGCGGACGATACGCGTCGTGAAGAGAATTTTCAAATCCATCTGGCGCCGGTCTCTTGGGCAACTTTATCAATTTGGTTCGCGGGCACAAATAGAAACTCCGCTGTGCTGTCAACGAAGCGGCTGATGAGCCACGGACAGGTCACGCGGTCAACGTGCACATGCGAGCGGGTAATCCATTTCATGGCAATCTCCTGTTGTGAACCTGCTCGTCGCGCGCGGCCACCCGTTCGCCGTTGATGAAGGCACGGCCGTCAAATTGGAGTTCTGTCATAGCGGGCGGAGCCCGCACGCCGGGTGGTCAGGCCATGAACACGGCAATAAAGGCCAGCAAAAATATCAATACCGCACCCGCCAGAGGCAAAACAATGGGCATGTAGGGCAAAACCCCTTCCACAACGTCAATTTGAGGAGCTTGCTCGTGGGATGCAGGGCTGGACATGGTGATTCCTTGAGTGTTTTAGTAGGCTAATTGGCAAATTCTACCTGCGTGACCCAAGTATCAACGGTTTTCCCCCGCTGATACCGCCTCTAGATCAGCTGCGCCTCCAGGCCGGCCTGCTGCAGTTGGGCCAGCACCTCCGCGATGTGTTGCGGCCCACGCGTCTGGATCACCAGCTCGACTTCAACATTTTGAGCCGCCAGCGTGGTAAAGGCGCGCTGGTGGTGCACCTCATTGATGTTGGCCCCGGCCGCGGCCACCGTAGCGGTGATTCTGGCCAGCGTGCCTGGAATATCCCGGGCGCTGACGCGAATGGGCGCCAGCCGCCCGGCCCGCACCATGCCGCGCTCGATGATGGCGGCCAGCAACAAGGGGTCAATATTGCCGCCGGACAGCACCAGCCCAACCTTCTTGCCCTTGAATCGCTCCGGATATTTGAGCAAGGCTCCCAGCCCGGCGGCGCCGGCGCCTTCGACCAGTGTTTTTCCTACTTCCAGCAGCATGACGATGGCCTGCTCAATATCGCCTTCGTCCACCAGCACCAGCGTGTCCAGGTCCGGCACATCCTGCAGCATTTCCAACGCGACCGTGCCTTGGCCGGCCACGATGTCCGCATCGTCATAGGGATGCACAAAAACAAGCTATTGCTGTTCGGCCAGCGCCAGCGCGTGGGCACGGGCTTCGTCCAGCGTGTCGCCATGCAGAACGATCTCGGCGCCAAAACCGCGCGTGCGTTGTCTATGAGAAGCCAAGCTCATTTCTTCCGGGTCCCCAGCAAGGCCGCGCCGATGATCAAAGCAGCTGCCAGCGCCACGCTCCAACTCAGGGCGCGCCCGGTCACCTGCATCAGGAGCACGGTGGACGCGAGCGGCGTCAGGTAGCTCAGAATGCCAACTTGCCGAACGTCGCCGAGTTTCAAGGCCTTGTCCCACAGAAAAAAAGCAGCGCCCAGTGGCCCCAGTCCCATGGCCAACAACAGCAGCCAATCATGCCCAGTCAGATGCACCGGCCGCTCAAGCGTCCAATGGCATACCAGGGAAAGCAGACCTGCCAACAGGCCAAACAAACCAATCGCAGCGGTAGGAAAGCCCTTGCCGGTCAACTCAGCGCGCTTGGTTTGCAGCGAATAGTTGGCCCAGAGAATCGCCGAGGTCAACGCCAGTAAATAGGCCAATCCAGGGATTGCAGACGTCAGGTTGGCGCTTGCATCGCCTGTTGAACGCCCACCCCAAATGGCCAGGGCAGCACCGGCAAAACCCAGTGCGGCCGCCATGAAATGGACAGCGCGCAGCCGCAAGCCGGGCACATACAGCGGCGCCAGAACCACAATCAACAGCGGCCACAAGTAGTTGATCAGGTTCACCTCCACCGCTGGCGCCATGCGCAAAGCAATGAATAACAAAAAGTGATAACCAAACAGAGTCGAAACGCCAAGGCCCAGTGTGCCGGGTGCGATCAGCCATTGCCGTCGGTCTTTGAACACAAACGGCCACGCCAGGACACTGCCGAGCCCCAAGGAAATACCGGTCAACAAAAAGGGGGGCACGTGTTTGAGCAAGACGCCCAGAGCGGCAAGAGACGCCCACAGGCAAATCGCGGCGAGCGCGTAAAAATTGGCTTTCATGGGCTTGAGCTTAGCCGGATCGCCAGCGCACAACGCAAATACCCGAACTATCGGCGCGGCGGTCTTTCAGGTAGGCCGCTGGCCGGTGGCGGGACGTTGCCACAGGTTGATGCCGCCTTCCACCGCGTGCTGGTCAATAGCGGCCAACTCAGTGGTAGAAAACTGCATGTTTTTCAGCGCCGCCACAAGTTCAATGATTTGCTCCGGGCGGCTGGCACCGATCAGCGCGGACGTCACCCGCTTGTCGCGCAGTACCCAGGCGGTTGCCATTTGCGCCAGGCTTTGTCCGCGTTCGAGCGCAATCTGGTTCAAGGCGCG
>DATCIC010000253.1:0-2871 GCA_036508025.1 Rhodoferax sp.
TTCCGTCAAAAGCGTGAAGGGCTGGATGAGTTTATTGAAGGGCAGGGCGAAAGCATCGAATACGACAGCCGTGCCGACACCGTGAAATTCAAGCAACAGGCGCAGTTGCGCCGCTACCTGGGCGCGGCGCTGAACGACGAGATGAGCGGCGGCGTGATCGTTTACAACAACAGCACCGACGTGTTCACCATTGATGGCGGTGTGGCCCGAGGCTCGCCGAGCGCGACAGGCGGCCGGGTGCGTGCCATGCTGACACCTAAACCGAATGCCGCTGCTGCTGGAGCAGCAACGGCGCCCGCCAATGCAGCTTCAGCGCCCGCCGATACGCTGCGCGCCACCACGACGCTGGGCGGGGATAAAAAGTGATGCCAGACGACCTTGTCAGTCAAGCTCCGTTGCGCAGCGATGGCACCCAGTGCGAAAGTCGACTCGAAGTCAGTCACCTGCAGAAGTACTACGGCAGTCGCCAGGTGGTTAAAGACGTGTCGCTGGTGGTCTGCAAGGGCGAGGTGGTCGGTTTGCTGGGGCCCAACGGCGCCGGTAAAACGACATCGTTTTACATGATTGTCGGCTTGGTGCATGCCAGCGCGGGTGACATCAAGATTGATGGTCAGTCGATTGAGCGCATGCCGATTCACAAGCGTGCCCGGCTGGGCTTGAGCTACTTGCCGCAAGAGGCGTCCATTTTTCGCAAGCTCAATGCAGAAGACAATGTGCGGGCGGTTTTGGAGTTGCAGCATGACGAAACCGGACAGCCGCTGAGCAAGGACGAAATTGAAAAACGCCTGACCGCCTTGTTGCAGGACTTGCGCGTCGAGCACCTGCGGGAAACCCCGGCGCTGGCGCTGTCCGGCGGTGAGCGGCGCCGGGTCGAGATTGCGCGCGCACTGGCCACGCAGCCGCGTTTCATCCTGCTCGATGAGCCGTTCGCCGGGATCGATCCGATTGCCGTGATCGAGATCCAGCGCATCATCAGCTTCCTCAAAAACCGCGGCATCGGGGTGCTGATCACCGACCACAACGTGCGCGAAACGCTGGGTATTTGTGATCACGCCTACATCATCAGTGATGGCAGCGTGCTGGCCCAAGGCACCCCGGCCGAGATCGTCAACGATGCTGAAGTGCGCCGCGTGTACCTCGGCGAGCATTTCAAAATGTAGATGAAGCAGGGCCTTTCGCTTCGGGTTTCGCAGCATCTGGCGCTGACGCCACAGTTGCAGCAGTCGATCCGCTTGCTGCAACTCTCCACGCTGGAGCTTAGCGCGGAGGTGGACCAGATGCTCGATGACAACCCGTTTCTGGAGTTGACGGCAGACGAGTCACCGCGTGATGAATTTGGTCTGGCGCAGGCTGACACACCGGTCCGGGGCGATGACTTTGATGCTGAATATGCTGCCAATTCAGTAGCTGACTATGCAGCAGAGACGAGGGCTACAGCCGAAAATGATTCAAATGTTTCGCCACTCTCGGCCGACGATGCGCAAAGTTGGGAGGGCGACGGCAGTGCCTCCCTGGCGCCTGACGACAGCGAGTGGGGCGGTGACGCCAAAGCCCACAGCAACAACCTGAACGGTGACGACGATGCCGATGTGACCGAGCTGGCGCGCACCCAGGTGTCGCTGCAAAGCCACCTGCACGCCCAGGCGCTGGCCTTGCGCCTGGGCGGCGAAGACCGAGCCGCCTTGCAGTTTTTAATCGAGTCGCTCAATGACGATGGTTATCTGGAAGACACTTTGATTTCACTCGCCGAAGGACTCGGCGCTGGCGATGAGGCGCAGCTGGAGCAATTGGTCCATCATTTCACGGTCGCCTTGGGGCTGTTGCAGAGCCTGGAGCCGGCGGGCGTGGGGGCGCGTGATCTGGCGGAGTGCCTGAGTTTGCAACTGCGCGCCCTCTTACAGCTGGGGCGGCTGGAGCCGGCGCGCGACGCTGCTGTGCATGTTGCCCTGCGCATTTGTGCGCAACCCATGGAAATGCTGGCCCGACGTGACGTCAAGCGCTTGACGCTGCTATGCGACGCGACGGACGCTGCCGTGCGCGAAGCCATTGCGCTGATTGCTCGCCTGGAGCCCAAGCCGGGGCGGCGCTTTGTCAATGTCGAGCGCAACATCGTGGTGCCCGACGTGCTGGTGATTCAAGTGGGCCAGGGCACCCAAGCCAAATTTCAGGTGCGCCTCAACACCGATGTGATGCCGCGCCTGCGCGTGCACGACATCTACGCCAATGCTCTCAAACAGCACAAGGGTGGCGGCAACGATGCGTCCAACTACGCCGCTCTGCAGCAGCGCCTGCAGGAGGCGCGCTGGTTCATCAAGAACATCCAGCAGCGCTTTGACACCATCCTGCGCGTCAGCTCGGCCATTGTCGAGCGGCAAAAGAGCTTCTTCATGCACGGCGAACTCGCCATGCGCCCGCTGGTGCTGCGCGAGATTGCCGAAGAGCTCGGTCTGCACGAGTCCACCATCAGCCGCGTCACCACCGCCAAGTACATGGCGACGCCGTTTGGCACCTTTGAACTCAAGTATTTTTTCGGCTCCGGCCTGGGCACCGAGTCGGGTGGCAACGCGTCGAGCACGGCGGTGCGGGCCTTGATCAAACAATTTATCAGTGCCGAGAGTGTTGCCAAGCCGCTCAGTGACCACCAGTTGTCTGAAATGCTGAAAGAGCAGGGCATCGAATGCGCCCGCCGCACCGTGGCCAAATACCGCGAGGGGCTGCGCATTGCCCCCGCTAGCTTAAGGAAAGCCTTGTGAACCAACTTCAATTATTTTTGCCCTGCGCCGCTGGCGTGGAGGACTACCTGGCCCCCGAGGTCCTGCGCATCACTGGCTTGCCGCCGGGCTGCGTGACCAAGCAGCGCGGCGGCGTCGC
>DATCIC010000254.1:0-2516 GCA_036508025.1 Rhodoferax sp.
CCTGCCTGGTTTCAAAATCACTCGGTGCGGGGATCAAGTGTGGCGAGCACTTCATCGCGGCTGATGCCTCGGTCCATCATGCGGGCGAGCGCATGTCGACACCGGCAGCACCCGCCGCGCTTTCGCGATATCTGCCTGGAAACATCCCAACACCAGCACCATATTATTCAAAAATAATAGCTACTCACGCAGTGCTGACGGGGGCTACAGCCCTAAAAGCTATAAATCGGCTGGAATCCAACCGCACACATCAATGCGACACCCCATCCCGGCGCAGCACCTTCACCAGCGTCAGCCACAAAATCCGAATATCAAACCAAAGCGACTGGTGGTACAAATATTCCACATCCAGCTTGATCTTGTCAGGAATAGGCAACTCATCGCGGCCATTCACCTGCGCCCAGCCCGTCAGGCCGGGCACCAGCGCATGCACACCTTGCCGGGTACGCAGTTCAATCAAATCGTGTTGATTAAACAGGGCAGGGCGCGGTCCGACAAAACTCATGTCGCCGACCAGAATGCTCCACAACTGCGGCAACTCGTCCAGGCTGCTTTTGCGCAAGAAGCTGCCGATGGGCGTCAAGTAGGCATCCGGGTTGCTTAGCAAATGAGTCGCCACCGCAGGGGTGCCGATCTGCATGCTGCGGAACTTGGGCATTTTAAAAATGGTGTTGTTGCGCCCCACCCGGTCAGACCAATACAGCACCGGGCCTTTGGAGGACAACCGCACCAATATTGCAACCAGCATGACCGGGAGCAGTAAACAAATGCATGCCAAGGCAGCCAACAAAAGATCAAACGCTCTTTTCATTATTTTTTATCCCTGAGACGGCACGGTGCAAACCCTTTCCCCAAGTTTTGCCCGTCACCCGAAAAAAGTCTGGTTGATCGCCCGATTCAGGAAGTGGCACCAAGCAGCCGCTCAACTTCGGCCACGCACCGGCGGGCGGCAGCCACAAGACTTGGCACAAATGCATGGCCATTACGCAAGGCGCTGGCAAGCACAACCAAATCCTCTATGTACTCGTGCACCATCTGGTTTCTGAGTCTGCGCATTTCCATCCACCCATCGGCGGACTCGATGAACCTAAACTTTTCTGCTTTGTCCAGATTGTCAATGGCTGGGCCAATCGTTTCTGCCAAGGCACTCAGTAGCGCGGGTAGCAGTTTGTCGCCTACCGTGTCTTGCAGACGGCCAAAACGGCTAACGAACGCATCCAAACGCTCAGCCAGAATGGGGTCTACCTCGACCTTTTGGGCCTCTTCGATCGTAAAAAGATTTGCAAACAAACGACGATCCGTGTCCAACAGGTGTTGGCATTCCTTGGTTGTCACGCGTGACAAAAATTCAAGGCGTGCAGCCAGTGATGCTGATATTTTCAAAGCCGAACTCCTTCTGCACGCGCTATGGCGTGGATGGGTAAACGTAGCAAGTTGGGCGCCTGAACCAATACATCGACTTTTCGACCGTATACGCATCTTGACACCTTGGCTGCAAGCCGTGCGGAGAGTTGGGCGGGCTCAGCTACAAACTCATCGAGCTCCAGCAGCAGGTCGATATCGCCACCACGCGCGTCATCCCGTACCCGTGAGCCAAACAGCCAGACCCGCGCTGAGTCACCCGCAGTCAGGGATACCTCCCTGCGTATGGCTGCAACTTGTTCGATAGATAGACGCATGGGCAAATTTTAAGGCGTGGCGACCAATTTGAGGGCTTCAGTGAACTTTGCCATGCTGTTCAAAAACAATAGCTACTCAGGCAGTGTTGACGGGGGCTACAGCCCTAAAAGCTATAAATTAGATGGAATCCAACCCCACACATCAATGCGACACCCCATCCCGGCGCAGCACCTTCACCAGCGTCAGCCACAAAATGCGAATATCAAACCGCAGCGACCGGCGGTGCAAATACTCCACATCGAGCTTGACCTTGTCAGGAATAGGCAACTCATCGCGGCCATTCACCTGCGCCCAGCCTGTCAGGCCGGGCACCAGCGCATGCACACCTTGCCGGGTACGCAATGCAATCAAGTCGTGCTGGTTAAACAGGGCAGGGCGCGGCCCTACAAAACTCATGTCACCGACCAGAATGCTCCACAACTGAGGCAGTTCGTCCAGGCTGCTTTTGCGCAAGAAGCTGCCGATGGGCGTCAAGTACGCGTCCGGGTCGCTTAGCAAATGCGTCGCCACCGCAGGGGTGTGTTGCGCACCGCCAAGGCCACCAGCACAATCGGTAACAACAAGACAAGCCCAGCGCAAACACCTGCGATCAGATCAAACCGTCTTTTCATATTGGCATTGTGAATTCTGTAGGGCTGACTTCAGTCAGCCATCCCCATAGCACTGCAACGGGCAAAACAGCAAGCGCTGCGAATCTAACGAGTAAGGTTAGATCGTGCGAAGCCACGATCTGAACCGTTTGTTGGACGAGCCCGGGCCAGGCCAAAACCGACTGTCTCTACTGAAAATATCTTTTCCCGTCGCACCGGCTGCAAGGGGCCTTGGGTTGACCAAGC
>DATCIC010000255.1:0-3115 GCA_036508025.1 Rhodoferax sp.
CCCGCCGCGGCTTGGGGCTACGCTGAAGGCAAAACCGCCAAAGTGATTGAGCGTGGTGCCGTTCAACAGCAGCGGCCCCACCACCGGAATTTCCGCATCCATCAATTCGGCAGAAAACGCGTGTTCTTCCAGAATTTGCGCCTCGCTCCAACGCTTTGGCCGGTAAAACTTGGCAACTACCACCGAACCGTCTTCCAGGTGCAACTGATAAACCCGGTTTTCATAAGAACTCAATGCCAGCAGACGACCGTCGCCATACAGGCCGACGCTCGCCAGCGCGTCCATCACCACGTCGGGCGTGAGCGTTTGATAGGCATGGGGGGCAGCAGAGGATGACGAGGATGCAAACATGGTGCCATTGTCGCGTCTGGCGCGGCAGGTCGCAATACTTCTGCGCCAAGTGTGCGGCATCTTTGCCCACGGATTCCATCACCGCCCCAGTAAATGTCTCGCCTTCAAAACACCCTACGAGATTCTTATGAAGCCGTTACAGTAGCACGGGTCAAGTGTTGCACTTCGAACTTGAAACCGCCGCTTGATCCGTCAGCGGTTCACTTCGGCCAAGTTGGGCCTTGGGACGGCCAAGTCACTCACGACGGCCACTATTGCGCCCCGCGCATCGCCAAACCGCCTTACATTCGACGGCTTGAGGGCTGACCGCGCTGCCAGATCCCTTCCTTGCCCCATTACCAAGAGACACTTCATGAAAACCAAAGCTGCCGTTGCCTGGAAAGCAGGCGAACCCCTGACCATTGAAACCGTTGATCTCGAAGGCCCGAAATTTGGCGAGGTCCTGGTCGAGATCAAGGCCTCCGGTATCTGCCACACCGACTACTACACGCTGTCGGGCGCGGACCCGGAAGGTATTTTCCCGGCCATCCTGGGCCATGAAGGCGCGGGCATCGTGGTCGATGTGGGCCCCGGCGTCACGACGTTAAAAAAAGGCGATCACGTCATTCCGCTCTACACGCCGGAATGCCGCCAGTGCAAGTATTGCCTGTCGCGCAAGACCAACTTGTGCCAGCTGATTCGCGGCACACAAGGCCAGGGCCTGATGCCCGACGCCACCAGCCGCTTCAGCCTGGACGGCAAGCCGATCTTCCATTACATGGGGACGTCGACCTTCAGCAACTACACCGTGGTGCCCGAGATCTCGCTGGCCAAAATCCGTGAAGACGCGCCTTTCGACAAGGTCTGCTACATCGGCTGTGGCGTGACCACCGGCATCGGTGCCGTGATCTTCACTGCCAAAGTGGAAGTCGGCGCCAACGTGGTGGTGTTTGGCCTGGGCGGCATCGGCCTGAACGTGATCCAGGGCGCCAGGATGGTGGGCGCCGACAAGATCATCGGCGTGGACCTGAACCCCGAACGCGAAGCGATGGCGCGCAAATTCGGCATGACCCATTTTTTGAATCCGAAAGCCATCGAGGCAGCCGGTGGCAACATCGTGGATGCCATCGTGCAGCTCACCGACGGCGGCGCCGACTACAGCTTTGAATGCATCGGCAATACCAAGGTCATGCGCCAAGCGCTGGAGTGCACGCACAAGGGCTGGGGCCGTAGCATCGTCATCGGCGTGGCCGAAGCGGGCGCCGAAATCAGCCCCCGCCCGTTCCAGTTGGTGACGGGCCGCAAGTGGGAAGGCTCGGCTTTCGGCGGCGCGCGTGGCCGCACCGACGTGCCCAAAATCGTGGACTGGTACATGGAGGGCAAGATCAACATCGACGACCTGATCACCCACACCATGCCGCTGGAAGACATCAACAAAGGCTTTGACCTGATGAAGCGTGGTGAATCGATTCGGGGTGTGGTGCTGTTCTGATGGAAGCACCAAAACTCCTTAGCGAACACGCCTGCTTTGGCGGCGTGCAACGCTTTTACGAGCATGCATCGCGTGAAATCGGGCTGCCCATGCGCTTCTCGGTGTTTTTGCCAGCGCAGGCAACGCAGGGTCCGGTGCCCGCCGTGATGTACCTGGCGGGACTGACTTGCAACGAAGAAACCTTCATGGTCAAGGCCGGTGCGCAGCGCGTGGCGGCTGAATTGGGCCTGGCGCTGATCACGCCCGACACCAGCCCGCGTGGTGCCAATGTGCCCGGTGAAGCCGACAGCTGGGATTTTGGCGTGGGCGCTGGTTTTTATCTGGATGCATCGCAGGCACCATGGTCCCAGCAGTACCGCATGGAGAGCTACCTCACAAAGGAATTGCTGCCGCTGCTCACAAACAGCTTGCCGCTGGATGCCGAACGTATCGGCATCTTTGGCCACTCGATGGGCGGCCATGGCGCGCTCACGCTGGCGCTGCGGCATCCGGGCCTGTTCAAGTCGCTCTCAGCCTTTGCGCCGATTTGCGCGCCCACGCAATGCCCGTGGGGTCAAAAGGCATTCAGCGGCTACCTCGGTGCCGATGAGTCCGGTTGGACCTCACACGATGCCACGGCATTGATGACAGGCCTGCCCCGTGCGCCCTACCCTGGCGGCATTCTGATTGACCAGGGACTGGCCGATAAATTCCTCGCCGAACAATTGCACCCGCAGTTGTTTGAAGCGGCCTGTGCATCAGTGGGCCAGCCGCTCACGCTGCGCCGGCACGCCGGCTATGACCACGGCTACTACTTCATCTCAACCTTCATTGGCGACCACCTGACACACCATGCGAGGGCATTAGCCCCCGTTGACCGGTGACAGTCGCAACTACCCTTTTCCCTCAACCCACTCCTTAAAGAGACTTTCATGATCAAACTCTATAACAGCGACATTTCTGGTAGCTGCTACAAAATTCGGCTGCTGCTCAACATCCTCGGGCAACAGTACGAGACCATTCCTGTGGACTTTGTGAACAAGGAACACAAGACGGCCAAGTACATGGCGCTCAATCCCTTCGGCGAAATCCCGATATTTGAAGACGGCGAGCTGCGCTTGCGTGATGCCCAGGCCATCATGGTCTATCTGGCCAAGAAGTACGACAAAACCAATCAGTGGTACCCCAACGACGCAACCGCCATGGGCCAAATCCAGCAATGGCTGTCCACCGGCGGCGGCGAGGTCATGAATGCGGCTGCTGCGCGCTTGGTCAAGGTGCTCAGCTACCCGATGGACCTGGAAAAGCTGCAAG
>DATCIC010000256.1:0-2502 GCA_036508025.1 Rhodoferax sp.
CGGTGGCCCGCGCGCGGGCAAGGGCGCGGCGCTCAGAACCGCGATGTGGGCGGCGGGAATGCCTTGCAGCACATAGCCCAGCGCTTGCATCGGTTCCGTAGCCGCATGTGCCAAGGGCGGCGGCGGCGCGCCGATGCCAACGCACAAGGGGCAGTCCAGCGTGTGGCTGGCAGTCGGCTGGCTGCCGTCATCGGTCTTCTGCAGCAGCTTCATCCCGCCCGCACCCGAGCAGATCAGCTCCATCGCCTGCGGCTTGACCAGCGGCGAGGCAATCGCCGCTGTGATCGACATGGCAAACCACACCAGCACGAGGCGGGCGAGAAGTTTGGCGTGGCGCCGCAGTTGCAGGGTTGACATCGGGCGCATTGTAGAGCCCGTCTTTTCAGCGCTCAGGCAGCGCCAGTTGCTTGACGTTCATCAAAGTTTGTCTTAATGAGGCGGCGCATGATGACAGCTCATCGCCACGGAGGTTTTCTCATGACCCAAAAACTCAACGCCGCTTTTAAAGAACAGTTGCTGGCCCAGCGCGCCAGCTTGATGGCGCAGCTCAGCGATTTGCGCGGCGGCACGGTGGGACGTGCCGAGGCATCCGCCGAGCATTTTGACCAAAAGGAAGATTCCACCGCGCAGGAGAGTAGCGCACGCGAGCTTGAATTTGCGCTCGACGCGCACGACAGCGAGGAGCTTGACCGCCTGGACGCCGCCCTGCGCCGGGTTGAAGACGGCAGCTATGGTTTGTGTATCGACTGTGGCGTTGGGATTCCTGCCGCCCGGCTCCACGCAGCGCCGGACGCGCTGCGCTGCATCGCCTGCCAGGAGAAGTTTGAAAAGAGGCAGCCCCGATAGGCCTGCTATTCTGCGGGAGCCATGAATGACACCTTTGCCAATGCGCTCAGGCATGTCGCGCCCGAGGAGTTGCATGAACCGCTGATCGTGCCGCTGGCCGGCCGCCACCCTTTCAAAGCGGTGCAGCGGCTTTTTCCAGCGGCACGATTTCCTGCTCAATGGCGCCAAACACGCTCTGGCCATCGCGGCCCTTCATCTCGATGCGAATGGTGTCGCCAAATTTCATGAACTCGGTCATGGGCTGGCCGTCCTGCATGGTTTCGAGCGCGCGTTTGTCGGCGATGCAGCTGTAGCCGTGGCTTGCATCGGCGTTGCTGACAGCGCCCGCGCCGATGAGGCAACCGGCCCGCAGTCTGCGGGTTTTGCACAGCTGCGCAATCAGTTGCCCAAAATGAAAGCGCATCTCTGGCCCGGCCTCACACAAGCCCACTTTGCGGCCATTCCAGCTCGATTGCAGCGTCAGATCCAAACGGCCCTGTGCCCAGGCTGTCCCCACTTCGTCGGGCGTCACCGCCACCGGGCTGAAGGCGGTGACCGGGCGGCTCTGGAGCGGTCCGAATCCGTGCGCCAGTTCGGCCGGCATCAACTGGCGCAAACTCACCGCGTTGCTGAGCAACAGCAGCCGAATGCCGTCGAGCGCCTGGGCCGCAGTGGCGCCCAGACGCAAGTCGCCCGTGATGACCGCAACCCCGGCTTCGAAATCGATGCCATCGGCCTCGCTGGCACACCGCACCTCGTCGCACGGACCCAAAAAATCGTCGCTGGCGCCCTGGTACAGCACCGGACTGCCAGCTGTGCTGGCCGGGTCTTGCGGGGTTAGCGGGTTGCGGTAAGCCGACCCATTCACCCATTGGTAGGCACGCGGCAGTGGCGCCATGCATTGGCGCGGGTCGAATGGGAACGCGTGGCGTGCCAGGCTGGCACTCGCGCTACTGTCACGCGCACGGTTGAGCGCGTCATACAAGTCCTGCAACTGGGGCGAAAGGAAGTTCCAGTCGTCGAGCACTTGCTGCAACTGGTGCGCGATGCCGGTCGCATAATGGGCAATGCTCAGATCGCGCGCGACGACGACCAGTTGGCCATCACGTGATCCGTCTTTGTATGTAGCAAGTTTCATGGGTAATACGGCTCAATGGCAGGTGTAAATTCTGTATTTTCGTTCAAGGTGCTGGCAGCCATCACAGTCGCCGTACTGTGGGCGCACCTGGCGGCCTTGCAGGCCAGCCCGATGGCTCTGCGCCCGAGCCAGGCCGAACCAGCCCTGCGGGCGTTCATCACACGCTCGATTGAACCTGTCGCACCCGAAATAACAGCGCCACCAGGCACGCACACGGCTGCGACCATAGCGCCGCCGCCACGCCAGCGCGCCCGACCCAGTGCAAGCCGGTCAGCACCACCGCCCGCCTCAGGGGCGGCGCCCGACCGGGAGCAAGCAGCCACGCCGATGCCAGTCCACCGCGAAGACGTGGAGGCGGTTTCAAGCCAGGCGCAAGACGCCACGACGCAGGCCCCGCCACGCGACTCCACACTGGCGGCCGCTGCCGACAAGCTGCCCGGCTCGGTGCGTCTGAAATACCAGGTTCAGGCCAACAAATTCCCCTATCGGCTTAACGCCGACCTGCTGTGGCAACAGACCGGCGACCAATACGCGGCCCG
>DATCIC010000257.1:0-3423 GCA_036508025.1 Rhodoferax sp.
CTGGGCTCGAGCCTGTTCGGCGCGCAACTGGCCGCCGTACTGGGTCTGCCGTATGCCTTTGCCTCCCACTTTGCGCCCCAGCAGATGATGCAGGCGATTGCGTTGTATCGGGCCAACTTCTCGCCATCAAAGCACCTGGCAAAACCCTACGTCATGCTTGGCTTTAACGTATTCGCCGCCGATAGCGACGAAGAAGCGGCGCATCAAGCCACCTCGATGCAGCAGGCCTTTGTCAACCTGCGCAGCGGGCGCCCGGCCCGCCTGCCACCGCCGGTAGCCGACTACGCCAACCGTGTGGGTCCGGCCGAACGCGCCATGCTCGACAGCGTATTGTCATGTTCGGCCATTGGCGCATCAAGCACCGTGCGCGCCAGCCTGAAGGCGTTCATTGAGCGGACTGGGGCCGATGAGCTGATGATCACGTCGCAAATTTATGATCATTCGGCGCGACTGCGCTCTTATGAGATCACGTCCGGTATTTTTTCTGAATAAAAGGTAATTTGAAGACGAGTTGGCGCTGGACTGCTAGCGATTCAATCGAGGTGACGACACCAGCCGGGTGCCTGCCAGCACGTCGTGCCAGAACTGTTGTTGCGGCTGAAGGCGGATCAGAATAGCCCAGATCACCACCCAGCCGATCACGACAACGACAGATTCAGAGCCAGTCAACTTGAAGGGGGCAACGGCCGCCAACGCTGGCAAAAACCAGAGCCAGCAGAGCACATAGCGCAGCAAAGCCCGCGATTGTGTGATGGGCTGACCGGCACGATCCACCACTTGGATGTTCCAGGTTTTCATGGCCAGGGTTTGCCCCTTGGCCCAGAACCAAACGAAATAGATGCCAAAAACGACAAACAGAAACGCCTGCAGGGCATGCCGGTTGTCCATGGCATTGCGCGTTTGGCTCAGGGTGCCAAATAGATAGCCGGCGATGAAGACCACGCCAAACATCAGCATGCCCTCATACAGCCAGCAGGCCATGCGCCGGGCAAGAGAAGGGGTTTCCATTCAGTT
Organism: Rhodoferax sp.; assembly: GCA_036508025.1. Classification (GTDB taxonomy): domain Bacteria; phylum Pseudomonadota; class Gammaproteobacteria; order Burkholderiales; family Burkholderiaceae_C; genus Rhodoferax. The sequence goes on from DATCIC010000257.1 coordinate 1,015, forward strand.
TTGCTGCACGGGTTTTGGCTCAGGCAGCGGCTTGGTATGCGGCAACAGGGTGTGGCGATTCACTGATTGATTGATGGCAGGGACCTCAGATGCTTGCTTTGTTGTTGGCTTGCGCAAGGGAATCTTGGTCAGTTTGTCAAGCGCAACCGGCTTGGCGGCCGTTGCGGCACCAGCAGGCTTGGGCGGGGCTAATTTAGCCAGTTTTTGTTTTTCTTCAGGACTGAGCGCTTGGTAGGCTTGCCAGGTGGCGGCTTTTTGGGTCGGACTAAGTTGCTTGGTCTGGGCAAAGTTGAGTCGCGCCTGATCGCGCTGCTTTTGGCTCAGCGACGCCCATTCGGTCATGCGACTATGCAGCTTGGCCTGCTCGGCCGGTGTCAGAGCTGAATAATTCGCGGCAAAAGCGATCCATTTGCGCTTTCTGGCGCTATTCAGGGAACTCCAATGGGCCGCCAGGGGCCTGAGTGACAACTGCTGCTCGGGCGTTAATTCTTGCCAGGACGGTTGAGAAGATTTACTCGGGGCACTTGACGTTTTGGGCAGCGCCGCTGGGCTGGACCGCTTGAGCGCAGAGGCTGCCTGCAGGGGCGCTGCTGGCACAGCTTGAGCCAACACTTGTGAGGTGGCCATGCTGAGCGCCAGAAAGCAAAAAATGGCTCCAAGAACCAGCGCACCAGCTTTGAAGGGGCGACTGAGCTGGTTGCTAACGAGCGTGAAGATCGTCATAACTTCAGTTTACTGATCCTGAGCGGCATTGGTTTTGAGGAACTGCAAAAATCCCGGGTCTGCATAGGCCTCTGGTGGCAAGTCATCGGTCAGCAACGCTGCATCGATTTCGGCCAACTCGCGGGCGCGGTTGTCATCCTGAATGACATTGATGGCGATCAGGCCCACAACCAGGGCCAACAGTGGAATGGCCGCAGCCAACCGGCCCCACCAGCCGAAGTGCTCCTGGCCGAGTGTGATGCTCCCCGCGCCACCCGACACCGCCAAACCGGTCACGGCATGTCTGAGCGCCATCTTGCGTCGGCCCACTGCCTGCACCCGAGCCGCACGCAGACGCTCCGAGATGTCATGCGGCAAACTATCAGTGGCATCAGACAAGCGCGCAGTGATGCGAAAACCCAAACGATCTTGTGCTAATTGATTTTGGTATTGATACGAATTGGTCATAGTGTTATTCCCTTCGCCCTCAGTGCTTTGCCGAGGGCCTGAACTGCCCGCGAACAATGCGTTTTGACACTGCCTTCTGAACACCCCATGGCCGCAGCAGTCTCTGCCACGTCCAACTCCTCCCAGTAACGCATGAGGAAGGCTTCTCGTTGACGAGTTGGAAGCGCCTGGATTTCGCTTTCAATTTCACGCAAGGTTTGTGCCCGCTGGGTGGAGCTCTCCGCACTTTCTGTTTGGTCTGACTGACTTTGTGTATTTAAAGTTTCCAGAAGGTCAAAATCGCCGTCTTCTCCTGCGGATTCAAAATCACTCAGGTTGGAAAAAAGCGCGTTGCGGGTTTTTTGGCGCCGAAACCAGTCGAGCGTGCAGTTGGACAAAATGCGCTGGAACAGCATCGGCAACTCGGCGACCGGTTTGTCACCGTAGCTCACGGCCAGTTTCAACATACTGTCTTGCACGATATCCAGTGCAGACTCGACATTGCGGACGTGGTACACGGATCGTTTGAAAGCGCGCTTTTCAACGCCTTTCAAAAAGTCAGAAAGCTCTTGTTCAGTGGCCAAGATGTGTTTGCCTTACGACGTTGGTGATGCTTTGACGCGTGATGGCAACCTGTTGCCGTGACATTAATTCCGGGAATTATGGCACCCGTGCCTTATCTGTCCTGCACGAGGCAGGGCATCCAACGGCTGCAATGCCATAATGCGCTTTGCAAATTAAAAGGCAAACGGGTCACGGTCCGGCGCAAGAATCACTGCGCCCATGGCTTTGACTTTAAGTTCCGACGCGGCCCCACAAGTGTTTGCGAAGGAGCACCCAAGGTTTTTCGTCAGAGAAATTCACAAAGGTTCATCATGGAATTATCAAAAGTCCGACTCGCGTCGGCGGCGGCAAAGGCCGCAGCAACCAGTCAAACACCCACGATCCCAGTCAAACAGCTCATTGCCACGTCAGACGAGAACGAACTTCGGGGTGCCGAGATTCTCATCAAAGCCTTGCAGGCTGAAGGCGTCAAGTACGTCTGGGGCTATCCCGGCGGAGCCGTGTTGCATATTTACGACGCGCTCTACAAACAAGACACGATCCAGCATATTCTGGTCAGGCACGAGCAGGCGGCTGTCCACGCTGCCGATGGCTTTGCCCGCGCGACCGGTGAAGTCGGTGTCGCCCTGGTCACCTCCGGGCCGGGTGTCACCAACGCCGTCACCGGCATCGCCACCGCCTACATGGACAGCATCC
>DATCIC010000258.1:0-2093 GCA_036508025.1 Rhodoferax sp.
CCGGCCTGGCGCGCCAGTGCCAGATTCAGGTCGCCTACGCTATCGGTGTGGCGCGCCCGATGAACGTGACGGTGTACACCGAAGGCACGGGCGTGATCTCCGACGACAAACTCGCGGAACTGGTGAACGAGCACTTTGACCTGCGCCCCAAGGGCATCATTCAGATGCTTGACCTCTTGCGCCCGATCTATGAAAAGACCGCCGCCTACGGCCACTTTGGCCGTGAAGAGCCCGAGTTCACCTGGGAGCGCACTGACAAAGCGCAGGCGCTGCGTGCAGCGGCGGGGCTCTGAGCCACGCATTCGCTCAAGCGAGTCCTGCGCTTTGCGCCGCAGGCACAATGCCGCAGGCGCTGCGGGCGAGCGCCGGGCTGTAGCCAGCCAAGCACAGTCAGGCGCAGCGTTTAGTGGGCGACCCCGGACTTGATCGGGGGTCGCCCGCCAAAAATAGCCGTGCCGACCCGCACCATCGTGCTGCCGGACTGGATTGCCGCCTCCATATCGGCACTCATGCCCATGGACAGCGTGTCGAGCGCCAGACCTTGCGCATTTAATGCATCAAATACGGCTCTAACCCTTGCAAACAGGGCGCAAGCAGCTGCAAAATCAGAAGCGGGTTCGGGGATGCTCATGAGGCCGCGCAGGCGCAAGTTGGGCAAGGCGGCCACGCCTTGGGCCAGCGCCAGTGCCTCGTCTGGCGACACGCCCGACTTGGCTTTGCCACCATCCACGTTGACCTGAATGCAGACCTGGAGCGGTGGCCGGCCGGCCGGGCGCTGCTCGCTCAGGCGCTGCGCGATCTTCAGCCGGTCCAGCGTCTGCACCCAATCAAAGTGCTCAGCCACCAGTCTTGTTTTGTTGCTCTGGATCGGCCCGATGCAGTGCCACTCAAGCGGCAAATGGCGCAAGTGAATGATTTTTTCTACCGCCTCCTGAATGTAATTCTCGCCAAAGGCGGTCTGTCCGGCCTCAAAAGCCTGCGTCACCACCTCGGGGCCAACGGTCTTGGACACAGCCAGCAGTGTGACCTCGCTGGCAGCGCGGCCGCTGGCCTGGCAAGCGGCCGCGATGCGCGCGCGAACGCTTTGCAATTGGGTTTGAATTTGGTTTTGAATCGTGGTCATAATTGCCGCAAGCGTAACAAACCGTCGGGAACTTTGTGGACATTACTCAGCTACTGGCTTTCAGCGTCAAGAACAAGGCGTCTGATTTGCACCTCTCCTCCGGTCTGCCACCGATGATCCGCGTCAATGGCGATGTGCGGCGCATCAACGTCGAGGCGCTCGATCACAAGCAGGTGCACGCCATGGTGTACGACATCATGAACGACTCGCAGCGCAAGGTCTATGAAGAGTTTCTGGAGATCGATTTTTCGTTCGAGATTGAGGGGCTGGCGCGCTTTCGGGTCAATGCCTACAACCAGCAACGCGGGGCTGGTGCGGTGTTTCGTACCATTCCCAGCAAGATTTTGACCCTGGAGCAATTGAACGCACCGAAGATATTTGCCGATCTGGCGCTCAAACCGCGTGGCATGGTGCTGGTGACCGGCCCGACCGGATCCGGCAAGTCGACCACGCTGGCCGCCATGGTCAATTATCTCAATGAGACCGAGTTCGGCCACATCCTGACGGTGGAAGACCCGATTGAGTTCGTGCATGAGTCCAAAAAATGCCTGATCAACCAGCGCGAGGTCGGCACCCACACGCTCAGTTTTGCCGCCGCGCTGCGCTCGGCCCTGCGCGAAGACCCGGACGCCATTCTGGTGGGCGAGATGCGCGACCTCGAAACCATCCGCCTGGCCATGACGGCGGCGGAGACCGGCCACCTGGTGTTTGGCACCTTGCACACCTCAAGCGCGGCCAAGACCATTGACCGCATCATCGATGTCTTTCCGGCCGATGAAAAAGAGATGGTGCGCGCCATGTTGTCCGAATCCCTGCAGGCGGTGATCTCGCAGACCCTGTGCAAAACCAAGGACGGCCAGGGCCGGGTTGCGGCGCACGAGATCATGCTCGGCACCAGTGCCATCCGCAATTTGATCCGTGAGGCCAAGGTGGCGCAAATGTATTCGAGCATTCAGACCGGTAACAGTGT
>DATCIC010000259.1:0-15483 GCA_036508025.1 Rhodoferax sp.
TTCTGATCCCGACTGCAGAAGATGCCTTGGTTCGGGTCACGCGCAATGTGTGACCGTCCGCCAATGATTGGTAGTGGCCAATCACCAAGAAAAATATTGAGACATTGGGGACTCAATTTAACAGTCGCCTAGGACCCCCAGAATTCCTTAGTCTTTGCCCGGAGATCTCATGGCTTATTCATACACCGAACGCAAGCGCATTCGCAAAAATTTTGGCAGTCGCGACAGCGTGCTCGAAATTCCGTACCTGTTGCAGATGCAAAAGGATGCCTACATTGCCTTCCTGCAGGCTGATGTTCCCCCGAAAAAGCGAACCGCAGAGGGACTGCAAGCGGCTTTTGAAGCGGCTTTCCCGATCATTTCGCACAATGGCTTTGTCGAGATGAAATATCTCGAGTACAACCTGGCCAAGCCCGCTTTCGACGTGCGTGAGTGCCAGACCCGTGGTCTGACTTTCGCCTCGGCAGTGCGCGCCAAGGTTCAGCTGTTCATTTATGACCGTGAATCGTCGACCTCGCAAAACAAAGTGATCAAAGAGGTCAAAGAGCAAGAGGTCTACATGGGCGAAGTGCCTCTGATGACCACCAAGGGCTCTTTTATCATCAACGGCACGGAGCGCGTGATTGTCTCCCAGTTGCACCGTTCCCCCGGCGTATTCTTTGAACACGACAAGGGTAAAACTCACAGCTCGGGCAAGTTGCTGTTCTCTGCCCGCATCATTCCTTACCGTGGTTCCTGGCTCGATTTTGAATTCGACCCCAAGGACTTCTTGTACTTCCGCGTTGATCGTCGCCGCAAAATGCCGGTCACGATTCTGCTCAAGGCCATTGGCCTGAACCACGAGTCCATCCTGGCGAACTTCTTCGTCAATGACAACTTCCGTCTGATGGACAGTGGTGCTCAAATGGAATTTGTGGCAGAGCGTCTGCGCGGCGAAGTTGCCCGTTTCGATATCACGGACAAGAGCGGCAAAGTGATCGTGGCCAAAGAGAAGCGCGTGACGGCACGCCACACCCGCGAGCTGGAGCAATCTGGCACCACGCACATCAGCGTGCCCGAGGATTTCCTGTTGGGCCGGGTGGTGGCGCGCAATATCGTTGACACCGACACGGGTGAAATTCTGGCCAAGGCCAATGAGGAATTGACGGAAGCGCTGATCAAGAAACTGCGCTTGGCCAACGTGCAGGATTTGCCGTGTATTTACACCAATGAACTCGATCAGGGTGCGTACATTTCGCAAACTTTGCGCAGTGACGAAACGGTGGATGAATTTGCAGCCCGTGTGGCCATCTACCGCATGATGCGCCCCGGTGAGCCGCCGACGGAAGACGCGGTGCAGGCGCTGTTCCAGCGCTTGTTCTACAACCCTGATACTTACGATCTGTCGCGTGTCGGGCGCATGAAGTTCAACGCCAAGATGGGCCGGCCGGAATCGACTGGCCCCATGGTTCTGACCAATGAAGATATCCTGGCAGTCGTCAAGATTCTGGTGGACTTGCGTAACGGCCGTGGCGACGTGGATGACATTGACCACCTTGGCAACCGGCGCGTGCGTTGCGTGGGCGAACTGGCCGAAAACCAGTACCGGACCGGCCTGGCGCGGATTGAAAAAGCGGTCAAAGAGCGTTTGGGGCAGGCCGAGCAAGAGCCGCTGATGCCGCATGACCTGATCAACAGCAAACCTATTTCGGCGGCTCTGAAAGAGTTCTTCGGCGCTTCGCAGTTGTCGCAGTTCATGGATCAAACCAACCCCTTGTCGGAGATCACCCACAAGCGCCGCGTGTCGGCCCTTGGCCCAGGTGGTTTGACGCGTGAGCGCGCTGGCTTTGAAGTGCGTGACGTGCACGTGACCCACTACGGTCGCGTGTGCCCGATTGAAACGCCAGAAGGTCCGAACATCGGCCTGATCAATTCGCTGGCGCTGTACGCCCGCCTCAATGATTACGGTTTCATTGAAACGCCTTACCGTCGCGTGGTCGATAGCAAGGTGACGATGGAGATTGATTATTTGTCGGCGATTGAAGAAGGTAAATTCGTCATCGCGCAGGCCAATGCGGTACTGGATAAAGAAGGCAAACTCACGGGTGAGATGATCTCTGCACGTGAAGCCGGTGAAACGATTTTTGCCGGACCCGAGCGTGTGCAATACATGGACGTGTCGCCAGCACAGATCGTGTCAGTGGCGGCCTCCTTGGTGCCGTTTCTGGAGCACGATGATGCGAATCGTGCCTTGATGGGTGCGAATATGTCGCGTCAGGCCGTGCCGATTCTGCGCCCGGAAAAGCCAATGGTTGGCACCGGCATTGAGCGCGTTGCGGCGATTGACTCCGGCACTGTCGTGACCGCAACGCGGGGCGGCGTGGTGGATTACGTGGATGCCACCCGGGTTGTGATTCGTGTCAACGACGACGAGGCGCAAGCTGGTGAAGTAGGCGTTGATATTTACAACCTCATCAAATACCAGCGCTCGAACCAGAACACCAACATTCATCAGCGGCCCATTGTCAAGAAGGGTGATCTCTTGGCCAAGGGGGATGTCGTTGCTGACGGTGCTTCCACCGATCTGGGTGAACTGGCTTTGGGCCAGAATATGCTGATTGGCTTCATGACCTGGAACGGCTACAACTTCGAAGATTCAATTTTGATCAGCGAACGCGTGGTGGCAGACGACCGCTATACCTCGATCCATATTGAAGAACTGGTCGTGATGGCGCGTGATACAAAACTTGGCTGCGAAGAAATCACCCGTGACATTCCGAACTTGAGCGAGCAGCAGCTTAATCGACTGGATGAGTCCGGCATCATTTACGTTGGCGCCGAAGTTCAGCCGGGCGACACGCTGGTGGGAAAAGTCACACCTAAGGGTGAGACCACACTGACACCGGAAGAAAAGCTGCTGCGTGCCATCTTCGGTGAAAAAGCCAGTGACGTGAAGGACACCTCGCTGCGTGTGGACCAGGGCTCCCAGGGGACCGTGATTGATGTGCAGGTCTTTACCCGCGAAGGTATCGTGCGCGACCGCCGGGCACAACAAATCATTGATGACGAACTCAAGCGTTTTCGTCTTGATTTGAATGACCAGTTGCGCCTTGTGGAAGCCGATTCTTTTGACCGGATCGAGAAGTTACTGGTTGGCAAGCTGGCCAATGGGGGTCCGCAAAAACTTGCCAAAGGCACGATCATCGACAAGGCGTATTTGACTTCGGTTGAAAAACACCACTGGTTTGATATTCGTCCGGCTGAAGACGATGTCGCAGCTCAATTGGAGAGCATCAAGAACTCGATGGAGCAGACCCGGCACAGCTTCGATCTCGCCTTTGAAGAAAAGCGCAAGAAGTTGACCCAGGGTGACGAATTGCCCGCTGGTGTGTTGAAGATGGTTAAGGTTTATCTGGCTGTCAAACGCCATCTGCAACCTGGCGACAAGATGGCCGGCCGTCACGGCAACAAGGGTGTGGTGTCCAAGATTGTCCCGGTTGAAGACATGCCGTTCATGGCGGATGGCACGCCCTGCGATATTGTGCTCAATCCTCTGGGTGTGCCGTCACGGATGAATATCGGCCAGGTGCTCGAAGTCCATCTGGGATGGGCTGCAAAAGGTATTGGACAGCGCATTGGTGACATGTTGCAGGCTGAAGCCAAGGTGGCCGAATTGCGCAAGTTCCTGGATGAACTCTACAACGGTGCGGGTCGCAAAGAAGACCTGGCTCAACTGAGTGATGACGAAGTGCTGGAAATGGCGGGTAACCTGACTTCGGGTGTGCCGTTCGCCACGCCAGTGTTTGACGGTGCCTCGGAAGATGACATCAAGGCCATGCTCAAACTCGCTTACCCTGAAGAGGCCATCAAGCAAAAAGGTCTTACCCCAGCGCGCACGCAGGCCTACCTGTATGACGGCCGCACCGGCGATCCGTTTGAGAGGCCCACGACGATCGGTTACATGCACTATCTGAAGTTGCACCATTTGGTGGACGACAAAATGCATGCCCGTTCCACGGGCCCCTACAGTCTCGTCACGCAGCAGCCGTTGGGCGGCAAGGCTCAGTTTGGTGGTCAGCGTTTCGGTGAGATGGAGGTCTGGGCGCTTGAAGCGTACGGGGCTGCCTACACGTTGCAAGAAATGCTCACGGTCAAATCAGATGACGTGCAAGGCCGTACCAAGGTGTACGAAAGCATTGTCAAGGGTGAGCACTCGATCGAGGCCGGTATGCCGGAGTCGTTCAATGTGCTGGTCAAGGAAATTCGCTCCCTCGGTATTGATATCGAGTTGGAACGCGGCTAAACACGGACAAGAAAAGGATTCAACATGAAATCACTACTCGACCTGTTCAAGCAGTTCACGCCGGATGAGCATTTCAATGCCATCAAGATCGGCATGGCTTCTCCCGAGAAGATCCGTTCGTGGTCGTTCGGCGAAGTCAAAAAGCCAGAAACCATCAACTACCGCACCTTCAAGCCAGAGCGGGATGGTCTGTTTTGCGCCAAGATTTTTGGACCCATCAAAGACTACGAATGCTTGTGCGGCAAGTACAAGCGCCTCAAGCACCGTGGCGTGATCTGTGAAAAGTGCGGCGTTGAAGTGACCCAGACCAAAGTGCGTCGTGAGCGCATGGGTCACATCGACCTGGCGGCGCCTTGTGCCCACATCTGGTTCCTGAAATCGCTGCCGTCACGTCTGGGCCTGGTGCTCGACATGACCTTGCGTGACATCGAACGCGTGCTGTATTTTGAGGCTTACGTGGTGACCGACCCGGGCATGACGCCGTTGAAAAAATTCAGCATCATGTCCGAAGATGACTTTGATGCCAAGTTCAAGGAATATGGCGACGAGTTTCAGGCCAAGATGGGCGCCGAAGGCATTAAAGATTTGCTTCAGAGCCTTGATATTGATGGTTCGATCGAGAGGCTGCGTAACGACCCCACTGGCTCCGAACTGAAGATCAAGAAGAACACCAAGCGACTCAAATTGCTTGAAGCGTTCAAAAAATCCGGCATCAAGCCGGAGTGGATGGTGCTCGAAGTGTTGCCCGTGTTGCCACCGGACTTGCGTCCTCTGGTGCCGCTGGACGGTGGCCGTTTTGCCACCTCGGATCTGAACGATCTGTATCGCCGCGTGATCAACCGCAACAGCCGCTTGCGTCGCCTGCTCGAGTTGAAGGCGCCCGAGATCATTGCCCGCAATGAAAAGCGCATGCTGCAAGAGGCGGTGGATTCTCTGCTCGACAACGGCCGTCGCGGCAAAGCCATGACGGGCGCCAACAAGCGCGCACTCAAGTCGCTGGCCGACATGATCAAAGGCAAATCGGGGCGTTTCCGTCAGAATTTGCTGGGCAAACGGGTCGATTACTCGGGCCGCTCCGTGATTGTGGTGGGCCCCACGCTCAAACTCCATCAGTGCGGCCTGCCGAAACTGATGGCGTTGGAGCTGTTCAAGCCTTTCATCTTCGCGCGCCTCGAAGCCATGGGCATTGCCACGACTATCAAGGCCGCCAAGAAAGAAGTTGAGTCGGGCACGCCGGTGGTGTGGGACATCCTGGAAGAGGTGATCAAAGAGCACCCCATCATGCTGAACCGTGCGCCAACTCTGCACCGTTTGGGCATTCAGGCGTTTGAGCCGATCCTGATCGAAGGCAAGGCGATTCAACTGCACCCGCTGGTTTGCGCTGCATTCAACGCCGACTTTGACGGTGACCAGATGGCGGTTCACGTGCCGTTGTCGGTGGAAGCGCAAGTGGAATGCCGCACGTTGATGCTGGCGTCCAACAATGTGCTGTTCCCGTCCAACGGTGAGCCGTCGATTGTGCCCTCGCAAGACGTGGTGCTGGGCTTGTACTACACGACACGCGAACGCATCAACGGCAAGGGTGAGGGCCTGATCTTTGCCGACGTTGGTGAAGTGCAACGCGCGTTTGACGGCGGTGCGGTGGAGCTGAACACCCGCATCAATGTGCGGCTGACGGAGTACACCAAGGACAAGGAAACCAGCGAACTGGTGCCCTCGACCAAGCTGTGGGAAACCACTGCTGGGCGTGCCCTGCTGTCGGAAATCCTGCCCAAGGGCCTGCCGTTTGAGAATATCAACAAGGCCCTGAAGAAAAAAGAGATTTCCAAGCTGATCAACGTGTCGTTCCGCAAATGCGGGCTCAAAGAGACCGTCGTGTTTGCCGACAAGCTGCTGCAATATGGTTTCCGGCTCGCCACCAAGGCCGGTATCTCGATCTGCATCGATGACATGCTGGTGCCGACCGAGAAGCCCGGCATCATTGAGCATGCCGAGCAGGAGGTCAAGGAAATTGCGCAGCAGTACACCTCGGGTCTGGTGACTTCAGGCGAGCGCTATAACAAGGTCGTGGACATCTGGGGCAAGGCTGGCGACGAAGTGTCCAAGGTCATGATGGCGCAGTTGTCCAAGGAAATCGTCACGGACCGCCATGGCCAGCAGGTGCAGCAGGAGTCCTTCAATTCCATCTACATGATGGCGGACTCCGGTGCGCGCGGCTCACCCGCACAGATTCGTCAGGTGGCTGGCATGCGGGGCCTGATGGCCAAGCCCGATGGTTCCATCATCGAGACGCCGATTACCGCGAACTTCCGCGAAGGCCTGAACGTGCTGGAATACTTTATTTCCACCCACGGTGCACGAAAAGGTCTCGCCGACACGGCCTTGAAGACCGCCAACTCCGGTTATTTGACGCGTCGTCTGGTCGATGTGACCCAGGATCTGGTGGTCACTGAGCAGGATTGCGGCACACATGCCGGTTACCTGATGCGCGCCATCGTTGAAGGCGGTGAAGTCATTGAATCCTTGCGTGATCGCATTCTGGGTCGTACCGCAGCCGATGACATCTTGCACCCGGAAAATCGTTCCGTGCTGGCGCCCGCCGGCACCATGCTCGACGAAGACCAGATCGACGAGCTTGAAGTGGCAGGCGTCGATGAAGTCAAGGTGCGTACGGCGCTGACTTGCGAGACCCGTTTTGGTATTTGCGCCAGATGCTATGGCCGTGATCTGGGTCGCGGCGGTCTGGTCAACGGCGGCGAAGCGGTTGGTGTGATTGCCGCGCAATCCATCGGTGAACCCGGCACGCAGTTGACCATGCGGACCTTCCACATTGGTGGGGCCGCCTCGCGTGCGGCCATCGCGTCCAGCGTGGAAGCCAAGTCCAACGGCAACATCGGCTTTAACGCCACGATGCGCTATGTGACGAACGGCAAGAAGGAATTGGTGGTGATTTCCCGTTCCGGTGAAATCGTCATTCATGACGAGCATGGCCGTGAGCGTGAACGTCACAAGGTGCCGTATGGCGCCGTGTTGGCGGTGAAAGCGGATCAGACCATCAAGTCGGGCGCGATCCTGGCCAATTGGGATCCTTTGACGCGACCGATCATTACCGAGTTTGCGGGTAAGGCCCATTTCGAAAATGTCGAAGAAGGCCTGACGGTGGCCAAACAGGTGGACGAGGTGACCGGCTTGTCCACCATGGTGGTGATCGATCCGAAACACCGCGGTTCGGCCAAGGTCATCCGTCCGATCGTCAAGTTGATTGATGCGACCGGCAACGAGGTCAAGATTCCCGGCACTGACCATTCCGTGACCATCGGCTTCCCGATTGGTGCGCTGGTTCAGGTGCGCGACGGTCAGGATGTGAGCCCAGGCGAGGTGTTGGCACGGATTCCTATCGAGGGCCAAAAAACTCGCGACATTACCGGCGGTTTGCCGCGGGTTGCCGAGCTGTTTGAAGCCCGTTCGCCCAAAGACAAGGGCGTTTTGGCTGAAATGACGGGTACCGTGTCATTTGGCAAGGAAACCAAAGGCAAGATTCGCCTGCAGATCACCGATCCGGATGGCGCTGTTTGGGAAGATCTGGTCCCCAAAGAGAAGAACATCATTGTTCACGAAGGTCAAGTCGTCAACAAGGGTGAAAGCGTGGTCGATGGTCCGGCTGATCCGCAGGACATCTTGCGGCTGCTCGGCTCCGAAGAACTTGCACGCTACATTGTTGACGAGGTGCAGGACGTGTACCGCTTGCAGGGCGTGAAGATCAACGACAAGCACATTGAAGTGATTGTTCGCCAGATGTTGCGGCGGGTAGTGGTTGAGAATGCTGGCGACTCCACTTATATCAACGGTGAGCAAGTGGAGCGCTCGGAAATTCTCAATACCAATGACGCCTTGCGCGCCGACGGCAAGATTCCAGCCAGGTTCACCAATCTGTTGCTCGGTATCACCAAGGCGTCCTTGTCGACCGACAGTTTCATCAGCGCGGCATCCTTCCAGGAAACCACGCGTGTGCTGACTGAAGCGGCCATCATGGGTAAGCGCGACGAATTGCGCGGCTTGAAAGAAAACGTCATTGTGGGTCGACTGATTCCTGCCGGTACCGGCATGGCTTATCACGAAGCCCGCAAGGTTCGCGAGAACATGGACGACACGGAGCGCCGCGCCATTGCCGAGGCGGAAGCCGCCGAACTGGCGGGTCAGGCAGAGGCAAGCGAAGCCAATGAAGGAGCGGCAGCCGAGTAAGTTCGGTTTGCTATGCTAAACATAGCGCCTCAAGCCCGATTGGTAAGGGCTTGAGGCGCTTTTTTACATGTTTTGACGATGCCTGCCGGACTGGGGCATCTGGTCTCGTGCTGACACAGCAGGTGCAACTTTGACAATGGATGCAAGCGAACAAAAAATTCCTTTATGGCGACAGCTACAGGCGGTAGCCGCTGTTTTGCAGGGCGTACGCGCCGGCATATCCGCAACGGCTGCGCTGGAGGGGGTGATGGCCGATTTGCGGCCAGGCGTGCAGGCGCTGGTCTTCCATGCGCTGCGCTCGCTCGGGCGCGCTGAAGCTCTGCGCCAGTTGCTTGCGCCCCGTAGCCCGCCGCCGCCCGCCGACGCGTTGCTGTGCACGGCATTGGCGCTGGCGTGGCGTGACCTGGATGCGCCGTATGAGGCGTTTACCCTGGTGAATCAGACGGTGGAAGCCGCCAAGAGAAGCGCAGCAACCCAGCCCCAGGCCCGTTTTATCAATGCCTGCTTGCGGCGATTCTTGCGCGAGCGTGACACCTTGGTGCAACTTACCGATCAAAATCCGGTGGCATTGTGGAATCATCCCTCGTGGTGGATCAAGCGGCTCCAGAAAGACTGGCCAGGCCAGTGGCAAAGCATTCTCGCGGCCAATAACCGCCACGCACCCATGAGCCTGCGGGTGAACCTGAGACGGTCCGCCGTGTTGCCCTACTTGCAGACGCTCAAAGATGCCGGCTTGAACGCCAGCGCTGCGGGAAGCGCGGGCGTGACTCTTGAACAAGCCAAGCCGGTGCAGGCCTTGCCTGGCTTTGCCGAGGGCCTGTTTTCGGTACAGGATGCTGCCGCGCAGTTGGCTGCCCCGCTGCTCTTGTCCGGCCTGACGGCGACGGGATCGCTTCAGATATTGGATGCCTGTGCCGCCCCAGGCGGGAAAACCGCGCACCTCCTGGAGATAGCCGAGGGCAGGGTCACAGCGCTGGATGTTGATCCCGCGCGCTGTGAGCGAATTCATCAAACGCTGCAACGCCTGGGGCTGCAAGCACGGGTGTTGGTGGCTGACGCGGCTAACGTTTCAGCCTGGTGGGATGGCCAGCTGTTTGACGCCATTCTGCTGGATGCGCCTTGTACTGCGTCTGGCATTGTCCGGCGGCACCCTGATGTGCGCTGGTTGCGGCGCGAGTCCGACATTGCCCAACTGGTCGCGACCCAGGCCAGGCTGCTCAAAGCCTTGTGGCAAGTGCTCAAGCCGGGCGGGAGACTTTTGTATTGCACCTGTTCAGTTTTCAGAGCAGAGGGCGAGAATCAGATAGAAACGTTTCTTGCGCACAACACCGAGGCTGCTTTACTACCTTCGCCCGGGCATTTATTGCCAGTTAACGGGGCGACTGGCAACGCCGTCCCGGACAATCCAATCGGTGACCATGACGGCTTTTATTACGCACTGCTTGAGAAACGCACGACTTAACCTGATCGGGCTGCTGGCCTGTACCTGTTTGGTGTGGGGTTCTGCGGGCGCCGCTCGGGCACAAACGCCACCGGCTGAAATTTCCAGCATCAAGGTGGAGCGCGCGGGCGACGCTATTGTCCTTTCCGCCAGCGTTCAATTCGAGCTGTCTACGGCGGTTGAAGACGCACTGCTCAAAGGGGTGGCCATGATTTTCGTGGCCGAAGCGGATATCTTGCGTGAACGCTGGTACTGGACGAACAAAAAAGTTGTGCATGCTGAGCGTCATTTGCGCCTGGCCTATCAGCCGCTGACCCGGCGCTGGCGTCTCAACGTGGCCTCCGGTCAAATCACCAATGGCGGGTTCGGAGTGGCGCTGAATCAGAACTTCGATACATTGCCCGACGCATTGGCGGCCATGCAACGCTTGTCGCGCTGGAAAATTGCCGAGGTCTCTGACATTGACCTGGGCCAACGCCATATGGTCGAATTTCGTTTCGGCCTGGATATGTTCCAGCTGCCGCGCCCGTTGCGCATTGGCACCTTGGGTCAGACTGATTGGGATATTTCGGCTTTTTCGCGTCAACCCTTGATGCTGGAGACGGTTCCGTGAGCGACGCTGGACCCATCATTGAGCCTGCGGGTCGATTCTCCCTGAGGAATTCGCGCACGCTACGCTGGACCGTGGGCGTTGGTCTGGTCGCCATGGTGGTGGTTGGGTTGGTGCTGCTGTTTCTGTTGACGCAAGCGACGACGAATCGTGACATGTACGAGCGCAATTACGCGCGACTTTTTGTACTCAATGTGGTGGTGGCCAGTCTGTTGCTGATGGTCATCGTTTGGATTGCCTACCGATTGCTCAAGCGCTTGCGGCAGGGTAAATTTGGCAGCCGCTTACTGGTCAAATTGGCCGCTATTTTTGCGTTGGCAGGGTTCGCGCCGGGCGTCCTGATTTATGTGGTTTCCTATCAGTTTGTGTCGCGCTCGATTGAAAGTTGGTTCGACGTCAAGGTGGAAGGGGCGCTGGACGCAGGCCTCAATCTCGGCCGTGCCACGCTTGAGGCACTGTCCAATGACCTGGCCAGCAAAGCCCGTGCCGCTGCCTCACAGCTGGCCAATACGCCCGATGTCAGTGCCGCTTTGCCACTGGAGCGCGTGCGTGAACAGTTGGGTGAAAGCGATGTGTTGCTGTGGAACGCGACCGGACAGCTGATTGCTGCAGCTGGTCAATCCCGCTATCAACTCAATCCGGAGCGACCCAGCCAGCAGCAGTTCCGCAGCGTACGTGCTCAAAAGTTCATCACCTGGATTGAGGGACTCGATGATTGGGTGCCGGGCGTGGTGGTGAATGCCCGCATCAAGGCCTTGGTTCTGGTGTCGAGCAGCAGCCTGGGTTTGCTGGAACAGCCGCGTTTTCTCCTGGTGTCTCAAATATTGCCTTCCACTTTGGTAGCCAATGCGCTGGCGGTCACGCAAGCCAACCGAGAGTATCAGGAGCGGGCGCTGGCGCGTGAGGGGCTGCGTCGCATGTACATCGGCACCTTGACGCTGAGTCTGTTTCTTGCCGTGTTTGGCGCTGTCCTGCTGGCCGTTGTGCTGGGCAATCAGATTGCGCGCCCACTGCTCTTGCTAGCCGACGGCGTGAGCCAGGTGGCGGCGGGAGATTTAACGCCCAAGGCCTCGCTGCAGGGGCGCGACGAACTCGATGGTTTGACCCGTTCCTTTGCCGACATGACACAACAACTCTCCGACGCTCGGCAGGCGGTACAGACCAGCATGCAGCAGGTGAACGCAGCGCGTGCCAATCTGCAAACCATTCTTGACAACCTCACGGCTGGCGTGATCGTGCTCGATGCACATGGTGTTATTGTGTCCTCCAATCCGGGCGCAACACGTATTCTCCGGGTGCCGCTGGCGGTCTACGAGGGCAAGCGCTTGAGCGACATTGAGGGTCTGCAGACTTTTGCTGCCAGCGTTCAGGCGCAGTTTGATTCATTTCTGACATCCAGCGACCAACACAGGCTCGACCATTGGCAGCAGTCCTTCGAACTTGGCAATGGCGTGACCAACCTGGCCGGGCGACAACCCAGTGACGCTCTTGTTTTAGTAGCGCGTGGCGCTTCACTGCCGGGGGCCGCACGGCTCCTGGTCTTTGACGACATCTCTGAAATCGTGTCTGCTCAACGGGCCCAGGCGTGGGGTGAAGTGGCCCGCCGATTGGCGCATGAGATCAAAAACCCACTGACCCCGATCCAGTTGTCAGCCGAACGGCTGGAGATGAAGCTGACCGGCAAGATCGCGCCACCTGAGCAGGCGCTGCTGACCAAGTCAGTCAAGACCATCGTGACGCAGGTTGATGCCATGAAGCGGCTGGTCAACGAATTCCGCGACTATGCAAGGCTGCCGGCGGCTGAACTCAAGCCGGTCGATTTGAATGCGCTGGCGACCGATGTGTTGCAGCTGTATGCCAGCGAGACCTCGCCGGTGCCCGTACAGATGGAGCTTGATCCATCCGCTCCAACTGTCATGGGCGATGCACAGCAGCTGCGTCAAGTGATGCACAACCTGCTGCAGAACGCCCAGGATGCCTCGGAATCTGCTGGCAACACCGACGCTGAGCACCCGGTGATTATCAAGACCCAGTGGCTTGAGAACGCCGGCCTCGTTCGCTTGAGTGTGCTTGACTGTGGCACCGGGTTTCCTGACAGTATTCTTAAACGCGCGTTTGAGCCCTACGTCACCACCAAGCCCAAGGGCACTGGTTTGGGCTTGGCGGTCGTCAAAAAAATTGCTGACGAACATGGTGCCCGCGTAGATATTGCCAACCGGGTCGCACACGGCCAAACGCTGGGCGCGCAAGTATCGTTATCATTCGTCACAGAGAGTGTCGCGCCGGGCGATCCGGGCGACTCTTGCATACCGAAGGAACGCGCGTAATCATGGCAAACATTCTGGTGGTTGACGACGAGCTCGGCATCCGCGATCTGTTATGGGAAATTCTGAACGACGAGGGGCATAGCGTCGAAGTGGCTGAAAACGCGGCGCAAGCCCGTGCTGCCCGTTTGCGTGAGCGGCCCGATCTGGTGCTGCTCGATATCTGGATGCCCGACACCGATGGGGTCACGCTGCTCAAGGAGTGGTCAGCCACCGGTGCTCTTACCATGCCTGTCATCATGATGAGCGGACACGCCACCATTGATACGGCCGTGGAGGCCACCAAGATCGGTGCGCTGGCATTTCTGGAAAAACCGATTACCCTGCAAAAGCTGCTCAAGGCAGTCGAACAGGGATTGGCGCGTGGCGCGATTCGCAAGTCGGTGGCGCCTCTCCTGGCGTTGCCTGACTTGCCGCTGGCAGATGCTGGTGCCGTGGCCGCGCCATCAGGCGTTGTCGTGGCAGATGCGTTGCCGCCATCGCAGCAAACTTTCATGCTCGACAAGCCTTTGCGTGAGTCGCGCGACGAATTTGAAAAAGCGTACTTTGAATACCACCTGGGCAAAGAAAACGGATCCATGACGCGAGTGGCAGAAAAGACCGGTCTTGAAAGAACCCACCTCTATCGCAAGTTGAAGCAATTAGGCGTTGATTTGACGCGGGGAAAACGTAACGGCGCTTGACGTTCGGGGTCTCAATGGAGGCAGAGATGCTGCTATAATTTGCCGCTTGGCCTGGTAGCTCAGTCGGTAGAGCAGAGGATTGAAAATCCTTGTGTCGGTGGTTCGATTCCGCCCCGGGCCACCAGAATATTCCCTTGACAATCAACCGGTTGACAAGGTGATTCGCAAAAAGCGGCCCCTCAAAAAGGCCGCTTTTTTGTTTTTCCGACGAAGCGAAATCAGAGTGGTCAAACTTCAGGCCGATGCCGTCACCCGGGATGCCTGCGATGCGCTGAACTGGAATAAAGTGACCCATGGCAAATGACCGTTCACCCATTCCCACAGTGACCCGTGCGGCCTTCGTATACGCTATTAAAAAAGTAGCTACTAGTGCTTAGTCTACGGGGGCTACAGGCCAATTTGTTATAAATCTCTACAAAACTCACCCGCAAGCCTTTGCGCTGGGCGAGCAGGCCAGCGGATTCACAGCCGCGCAAATCGTCTTTGTCAGCAGCAACGCCTGGGATGTGCTGGGCGCCACCTGGTACGGCTACCAGACCTTGTGGGTCAACCGGTACCAACTGCCGTTTGAAGAGCTCGGCACACAGCCCACGCGTGTGGGCAGCAGCCTGCGTGCGGTGCTGGACTTTTTTCCCGCGTAAGCCCAGTTTTGTATCATTGCCTCTTTGACAGCTTGTCGACGTCTTCAATATTCAGCAACTTTTTTTGAGAACTCATCCCACCATGACCGAACGTACCACCAGGCACCACCTGCAAATTGCCACTGTTTTGCAGCAGTTCATCGACACCCAGGTGCTGCCCGGCACCGGCGTCGCGCCGGCCAAATTCTGGAAAGGCGTTGACGCCATCGTGGCTGATCTGGCGCCGAAAAACATCGCGCTGCTGGCCGAGCGTGAGCGCCTGCAAACCGAGCTCGATACCTGGCACGCTGCGCACCCCGGCCCGATCAACATGAGCGACAGCGCAGCCCCGAACAGCATGCCCGCCTACCGCGCCTTTCTGGAGCAGATCGGCTACCTGGTGCCGTCGCCCAAGAAAGCCCGCATCACCACCACCCAGGTGGATGCCGAGCTGGCGGTGCAAGCCGGCCCGCAGCTGGTGGTGCCGATCCTGAACGCCCGCTATGCCCTGAATGCCGCCAATTCGCGCTGGGGCAGCTTGTACGACGCGCTGTATGGCACGGACGTGATTGATGAAACCAAGGGCTGTGAAAAAGTCGGCAAAAAAGGCGGCTACAACCCCAAGCGCGGCGCCAAGGTCATCGCCTACGCGCGCCATGTGCTCGACCGCACCGCACCGCTGCGCAAGGGCTCGCACGTCGACTCGGTCGGCTACCGCATCAAGGATGGCAAGCTCGCCGTCAAACTGCTTGATGGCAGCAACACCAGCCTGGCCAGCCCGGCGCAGTTGGTCGGCTATCAGGGCGACGCCAAGGCACCGAGCTCGGTGCTGCTTCAGCACAACGGCCTGCACCTGGACATCATCATCAACCGTGCCACATTGATTGGCGCGAGCGACCCGGCCGGTGTCTGCGACCTGGTGTTAGAGGCCGCGCTCTCGACCATCCTGGACCTGGAAGACTCGATTGCCGCCGTCGACGCTGACGACAAGGTGCTGGCCTACAGCAACTGGCTCGGCATCTTGCAAGGCACGTTGACCGAGAGCGTGACCAAGGGCAGCAAGACCTTCACCCGCGGCCTCAACGCCGATCGCCTCTACACCCCGCCCGCGGGCAAGGGCAAGCAAGTCGTGCTGCACGGCCGCTCGCTCATGTTTGTGCGCAACGTCGGCCACCTGATGACCAATCCGGCCATTTTGTACACCGACAAGGCGGGCGAGACGCGCGAAATCCCGGAAGGCATTCTGGACGCCGTGGTCACCACCACCATCGCCATGCACGA
>DATCIC010000260.1:0-6470 GCA_036508025.1 Rhodoferax sp.
TACGGTAAAATTATCCGGGTAGAACTTCTCCATAAACTGCACGACGAGCTGAAGTACGACTCTCTGGACGCCCTCACCGCCGGCATCAGACAGGATTGCCTTGATGCGCGAGCGTACTTTTCAAACATAGCGCCACCATGACCACCAACACCCCCAAGCCCGACTACCGCAGCACCCTGAACCTGCCCGACACCCCGTTCCCGATGCGCGGCGACCTGCCCAAGCGCGAGCCGGTCTGGGTCAAGCAGTGGGAAGACCAAGGCATCTACCAGAAGCTGCGCGCGGCACGCTGCGGCGCACCCAAATTTGTACTGCACGATGGCCCGCCCTACGCCAACGGCCAGATCCACATGGGCCACGCCGTCAACAAAATACTGAAAGACATGATCGTCAAGGCGCGCCAGTTGCAGGGCATGGACGCGGCCTACATCCCCGGTTGGGACTGCCACGGTCTGCCGATTGAGAACGCGATCGAGAAGAAGTTTGGCCGCAAGCTCGCCCGCGACGACATGCAGGCCAAGAGTCGCGCCTACGCCACCGAGCAGATTGACCTGCAGCGCGAGGACTTCAAGCGCCTGGGGGTCTTGGGCGACTGGGACCACCCCTACCGCACCATGGACTTCAAAAACGAAGCCGATGAAATTCTGGCTTTCAAGCGCGTGGTGGAGCGCGGCTTTGTCTACCGGGGCTTGAAGCCGGTGTACTGGTGTTTTGATTGCGGCTCCTCCCTGGCCGAGTTCGAGATCGAATACGCCGACAAAAAGTCACAAACACTGGATGTGGGCTTTTTGTGCGCCGAGCCCGCCAAACTGGCGGCCGCCTTCGGTGTGGCCGCACTGGCCAAAGACGCGTTCGCTGTGATCTGGACCACCACCGCCTGGACCATTCCGGCCAACCAGGCGCTCAACGCGCACCCGGAGCTGAGCTACGCGCTGGTGGACACAGAACGCGGCTTGCTGGTCTTGGCCGAGGATTTGGTCAGCAAATGCCTGGAGCGCTTTGGCTTGAGCGGCACGGTTCTCGCCACCACCAATGGCAAGGCGCTCGCTGGCATCAACTTCAAGCACCCGTTCGCCCATGTCGATGCGGGTTACGACCGCCTGAGCCCGATCTATCTGGCCGACTATGTCAGCGCTGAAGACGGCACCGGCATGGTGCACTCGGCCCCAGCCTATGGGGTGGAGGATTTCAACAGTTGCGTGGCGCATGGCATGGCCTATGACGACATCCTGAACCCAGTGCAAGGCAATGGTGCCTACGCGCCCGAGCTGCCCCTGTTTGGCGGCCAGCACATCTGGAAAGCCTGCCCGGTCATCATCGAGGCGCTGAAGGGCGCCGGTCGCCTGTTTGCCACCGATAACATCGTGCACAGCTACCCGCATTGCTGGCGCCACAAAACCCCGGTGATCTACCGCGCCGCCGCCCAATGGTTCATCCGCATGGACGAGGGCGTTGGCGTGTTCACCAAAGACAAGGCACCCAAGACACTGCGTCAACTGGCGCTGGACGCCATCGAGCAAACCGCGTTTTATCCCGAAAACGGCAAGACCCGCCTGCGCGACATGATTGCCGGTCGGCCCGACTGGTGCATCTCCAGACAGCGCAGCTGGGGCGTGCCGCTGCCCTTCTTCCTGCACAAAGACAGCGGCGAGTTGCACCCGCGCACCATGGAGATTCTGGACATCGCAGCCAGCATGGTGGAGCAAGGTGGCATTGAGGCCTGGAGCAAGGCCAGCACCGAGGACATTCTGGCGCGCGTCGACTGCGCGCTTGATGCCCCCAACTACACCAAGAGCAGCGACATTCTGGAAGTCTGGTTTGACTCCGGCACCACCCACACCACGGTGCTCAAGGGCTCGCACCCCGGCAGCGGCCACCCCGATGGCCCGGAAACGGACTTGTATCTGGAAGGCCATGACCAGCACCGCGGCTGGTTCCATTCCAGTCTGCTGACCGCTTGCGCCATGTACGGCCGCGCGCCCTACAAAGGCATCCTGACGCACGGCTTTACGGTCGACAGCAAGGGCCACAAGATGAGCAAGAGCGCCGGCAACGGCGTCGATCCACAGGAAACATCGAAGAAGCTCGGTGCCGAAATCATCCGCCTGTGGGTGGCGGCCAGCGACTACTCGGGCGACATCGCCGGGGACGACAAAATTCTAGCCCGTGTGGTGGACACCTACCGCCGCATCCGCAACACACTCAAATTCTTGCTGGCCAACGTCAGCGACTTTGACCCGGCGGTGGATGCCGTGCCGTTGGACCAGATGCTGGAGATTGACCGCTACGCCCTCTCCCGCGCCGCCCAGTTGCAAGCCGACATCCTGGCCCATTACGAAGTCTATGAATTCCACCCGGTCGTGGCCAAGCTGCAGATTTATTGCTCGGAAGATTTGGGTTCGTTCTACCTCGACGTGCTGAAAGACCGGCTCTACACCACCGCGCCCAAATCATTGGCACGGCGCAGCGCCCAAACCGCGCTGTGGCAGATCACGCAAGCCATGCTGCGCTGGATGGCGCCATTTTTGAGCTTTACCGCTGAAGAAGCGTGGGCGGTATTGGGGGCGGCGGGCAAAACGCCGGTCAAACACAAAGAGTCCATCTTCATGGACACCTACGTCGAGCTCGATGCGCCCGACACAGCCTTGCTGGCCAAATGGACCCGCATTCGCGAGATTCGCGATGCGGTGAACAAGGAGATCGAGACCCTGCGTGCTGACGGCAAGGTCGGTTCCTCGCTGCAAGCCAACGTGGCACTCACCGTCAACCGCGACGACCACGCGCTGCTGCTCAGTCTGGGCGGCGACCTGAAATTCGTCTTCATCACATCAGCTATTGAATTAATAGCTGGTGATGCCCTATTCATAAGGGCTAGAGCCTCAAATGGCATAAAGTGTGAGCGCTGCTGGCATTACGTTGACGACATGGGCCATGACAGTGCCCACCCCACGATCTGTGGCCGCTGCAGCAGCAACCTGTATGGTGCCGGCGAAGAACGGGTGTTTGCCTGATGGCGCGCCGCACCTTCTCGGCCAAGTCGACCGGCTCGGCCAGCATGCTGCAGTGGCTGGGCCTGGCCACCATCATCCTGATGGCCGACCAGTTCACCAAGGTCATGATCCTTGGTTTCTACCAGTTGGGTGACAGCACCTACGTCACCAGCTTCTTTAATGTGGTGCGAGCGCACAACAGCGGCGCGGCGTTCTCGTTTCTGGCCGGTGCGTCGGGTTGGCAGCGCTGGTTTTTTACCGTCATCGGCGTGCTGGCAGCGGGCTTGATTCTGTGGCTACTCAAGTCGCACGCCGGACAAAAACTGTTTGCCTTTTCCATGGCCTGCATTTTGGGTGGTGCCATTGGCAACGTCATCGACCGCGTGCGGTTTGGCTACGTGGTGGATTTTCTGGATTTTCACTGGCACGGTTGGCATTTTCCGGCGTTTAACGTGGCCGACAGCGCCATTACCGTGGGTGCCGCCTGTCTGATTCTGGACGAACTGCTGCGCGTGCGGCGCGGGCGCTAACCGGTCGGTCAGCAAAGGAAATACGTTGACTCATCTGCTGAACCTGCTGGCGGCCATTGCTCTTTTGGTGTGGGGCACGCATCTGGTGCGCGCCGACGTCCTGCGCGTGCTGGGCGCCAACCTGCGCCGGGTGCTGGCCCGGAGCACCGGCAGCCGTTTCACGGCCGTCATGTCAGGCATTGGTGTCACCGCCCTGTTGCAGTCCAGCACGGCCACGGCATTGATTGCCTCGGCGTTTGTGGGCCAGGCATTGATGACCCTGCCCGCGGCACTGGCCGTGATGCTGGGCGCCGACATTGGCACCAGCCTGATGGCTTTGCTGTTTTCGCGTGACCTGTCCTGGCTGTCGCCGCTGTTCATTTTTGTCGGTGTGGTGCTGTTTATTGCCCGCCAGTCCACCACCGTCGGCTACGTGGGACGCATTTTGATTGGCTTGGGTCTGATGTTGCTGGCGCTGCACCTGGTCACGGTCTCAGCCAACGCGCTGACCCAGGCCCCGGCCATGCGGGCCCTGCTGGCGTCACTCAGCAGCGATTTGTGGCTGGAGATCACGGTCGGAGCCGTTTTGTCGGTGCTGTCTTACTCGAGCCTGGCCATTGTGCTGCTGACGGCCACGCTGGCCAGCAGCGGCGTAGTCCCGGTGGACGTGGCGCTCGGCCTGGTGCTGGGAGCCAACCTGGGCAGTGGCTTGCTGGCGGTTTTGACGACCCTCAGCGCCAATGTGCAGACGCGCCAGGTGCCGATGGGTAACCTCGTGTTCAAGGTGTTGGGCGTCGCCCTGGTCGCCCCGCTGGTAGGGCTGTGGCTGCAATATTTGGCACCCTTGCTGGGCGACAAGGCCACCACCGTTGTCTTGTTTCATCTGGGCTTTAACCTGTTGGTCGGCCTGCTGTTCATTGGCCTGACCCAGATGGTGGCGCGTTGGGCGCAATACTGGCTCCCGCCAGCGCAAAACAGCAGTGGTCGCCAGCGCCACCTGGACGCGTCGGCGCTGCCGACACCCTCCGTGGCGCTGTCGTGCGCAGTGCGCGAGGCCATGTACCAGTCTGACGTGGTGGAGACCATGCTGCGGGGCATCCTGCCGGTGATCAAAAACAACGATCTCCCGCTGGCTCAGTCGCTGCAAAAAATGGACGATACGGTCGACGAGTTGTACTCGGACATCAAGTACTACCTGACCAAAATATCACGTGAGGCCCTGAGCGAGAAAGAAGGGCACCGCTGGACCGACATCATCACCTTCACCATCAACATGGAGCAAATTGGCGACATCGTCGAGCGGGTACTTGAAGACGTTGAAAACAAAAAAATCAGAGCCGGTCGGCAGTTTTCGCCAGCGGGCATGGCGGAAATTACCGAATTGCACAGCCACCTGATCAGCAATCTGCACCTGGGCGTGAGCGTGTTTCTCAACGGCAATCTGCGCGACGCAAAAAAGCTGCTGGAAGAAAAAACCCGCTTTCGTGATCTGGAACGCGAATACGCAACCACCCACCTTGATCGTCTGAGCGTCAACACCTTGCCCAGCATTGAAACCAGTTCATTGCACCTGGATCTGATCAGCGACCTCAAGCGCATCAACTCGGACATCTGCTCGATTGCCTACCCGATTCTGGAGGCGGCCGGCGCCCTGGTTCCCAACCGTCTGCGCGCGCAAATCACCGCCGAGTAGTTGCTGAACAAAATTAATTTTGATAGCAGCTCACGCTTATCCAGCGGGGGCTAGAGCCACGTTTGATCTAAAAAAAATCAAAGCGTCAAAATCGTGCAACCGGTGGTCTTGCGTGCCTCCAGATCGCGGTGCGCCTGCTGCACGTCTTCAAGCTTGTAGCGCTGGTCGATGCGAATGCTGACTTGACCCTTGGTCACCGCCGCAAACAAATCATCCGCCATGGCCTGCGTGCTTTCCCGGGTGGCGATGTGGGTAAACAAGGTTTGCCGCGTCACATACAACGAGCCTTTGGCCCCCAGAATAGCCGGCGAAAACGGCGCCACCGGTCCCGAGGCATTGCCAAAACTGGCCATCAAACCAAACGGTGCCAGACAGTCGAGTGACTTGTCCCAAGTGTCTTTACCCACCGAGTCGTACACCACCTTGACGCCTTTGCCACCGGTAATGTCTTTCACCCGTGCCAAAAAGTCTTCTGTTGCGTAATTGATGACAAAAGCAGCCCCATGCGCTTTGGCCAGCGCGCATTTGGCATCCGAGCCTGCCGTGCCGATCAGTTGCAAACCCATCGCTTTGGCCCACTGGCAGGCAATCAGGCCCACGCCACCGGCGGCCGCGTGAAACAGCACAAAGTTACCAGCCTGCAAGCCACCCTGCGGCTGGGTGCGCTTGAGCAGATACTGCGCCGTCAAGCCCTTGAGCATCATGGCGGCACCAGTCTCAAATGAAATCGCATCGGGCAGCTTGCAAACGCATTTGGCCGGCAGCACCCGCAAGTCGCAGTAGCTACCGGGCGGCTGAGAAGCGTAGGCGGCACGGTCGCCCACCTTCAGGTGCGTCACACCCGTCCCCACCGCCTCCACCACGCCTGCGGCTTCCATGCCCAGCTGCAGCGGCATGGGCAAGGCATACAGGCCACTGCGCTGGTAGACGTCGATAAAGTTCAGACCGACCGCGTGATGGCGGATGCGGATCTCGCCGGGGCCGGGCTCGCCCACCGTGACATTGACCAGTTTGAGTTGCTCAGGTCCGCCGTTTTGGTCAATTCGAATGGCGCGGGAAGGATAGGAGCTCATGGTGGTTTTCCTGAAGTTGCAACAAGGCGGCATATTGCCATGAAATGACGCCGGCCGGCAATTTGAGCCTTGTCCAATGAGGTGTGAGCCCAATACTGTTTAGTTAGAAAGAATTCTTGGTGTGGGGTCGCATGGCTGATTGATAGGATCCCCTCTTTTTCTCGCCCCATAGTTGCTGGTTCTCTTTTTGACCCCTCGAATATTT
>DATCIC010000261.1:0-6582 GCA_036508025.1 Rhodoferax sp.
CGGGGGCTACAGCCCTATTTCTTATAAATCCTGTGCAGGCCGGCATTCCCATTGAGCACTGGACGCAAGCCTGCGGCGCGCAAATCTACCTGGTGCAGAGCCACGGCATTCCGATGCTGGATGTGCAAATTGACTTTGACGCTGGCAGTCGCCGTGACCCGGCCGACCAGGCCGGGCTGGCCAGCGTCAGCGCCAGCATGACCGGCAAGGGCGTTCTGGCCAGCGCCGACAAAGTTGCTGGCGTTGCCGCCGCCGAACCCGCCCTGGATGAGAATGCCTTGAGTGAAGCCTGGGCGGACCTGGGTGCCTCGTTTCAAGCAGATGCCAGCCGTGACCGCATGAGTTTTTCGCTGCGCTCGCTCACCGACCCGGAGTTACTGGCCAAAGCGGTGCAACTCGCGGCCCGCCAACTCGGTGAGCCCGCCTTCCCCGAGGCGATCTGGCAGCGCGAGCGTGAAACCCTGAACGCCGCCATCAAGGAAGCCAACACCCGCCCGGCAACGCTGGCGAATCGCGCCTTCGCAAAGGCGGTTTACGGCCAGCATCCCTATGGCTTTGAGGTAACAGAGGCCAGCCTGGCGCGCATCAGCGTGTCGGACATGAAGTCACTGCATGCCCGCCTGATTACCCCGTGCCGGGCCAATGTGACGCTGGTGGGCGCCGTCAACCGGGCGCAGGCCGATGCCTTGGTGACGCAGTTGTTGGCGCGCCTGCCCACGGCGGACGCCGCCTGCCCGGCGCTGCCCACCGTGACGGAGGTAGTGCCGCTGGACAAACCCGTCGTCAAACAGATTTCATTCGACTCGGCGCAGGCCCATGTGCTCATCGGACAACCCGGCTTCAAGCGCAATGATCCCGATTACTTTGCGCTGACGGTGGGCAACTACATTTTGGGCGGTGGCGGCTTTGTCTCGCGCCTGACGAACGAGGTCCGCGAAAAGCGGGGTTTGAGCTACAGCGTGTACAGCTACTTTGCGCCCGGTTTGCATGCCGGTGCGTTTACACTGGGCCTGCAAACCCGGCCCGACCAGGCCGAGCAGGCGGTGCAGGTGTCACGCGACGTGCTGACCAATTTTGTCGCCCATGGCCCGACCGAGGCCGAACTCAAAGCCGCCAAAGACAACCTGATCGGTGGCTTTGCCCTGCGCATCGACAGCAACCGCAAGTTGCTCGACAACATTGCCAACATCGCCTGGAATGGGCTCCCGCTGGACTATCTGGAGACCTGGACGCAGCAGGTGGCGAAGGTCACGGCCAAAGACATCAAGGCCGCATTTGATCGCAGGCTGCAGCCAGACAAGATGGTGACGGTGGTGTTGGGCGGGGTTGCCGCCGGCAAGTGAGGGTTGTTCTGCACGCCTACACTCAAATGCCGATTTATGGTTTCCATTTTTAACGGGTAGATTTTCACAATATCAAATGCCCGACATGCATCTCAAACAGATCTGGAACCTGATCAATAAATCGGTAGCAGCGTGGATCAACGACTATGCCCCGAGCATGGGCGCCGCGCTGGCCTACTACACGCTGTTTTCGATGGCCCCGCTGCTTCTCATCGTCATCGCCGTGGCGGGACTGGTTTTTGGGCAGGAGGCGGCCCGCGGTGAAATCGTCGCGCAGATTCAGGGCATCATTGGCTGGGAAGGCGCGATCGCGGTCCAAGGGCTGCTGAAGAGCGCCCGGGAACCGGCGCAGGATATCCTGGCTGCGGTGGTCAGCCTGGTGACGCTTCTGATCGGTGCGACCACGGTCTTTGCTGAATTGCAAAGCGATCTTGACCGCATCTGGCGCGTTCCCGCTCCCTTGAAAGAGAACGGCCTCTGGACTTTGCTGCGCACGCGCCTACTGTCGTTTGGTCTGGTGCTGGGCCTGGTTTTTCTGCTGCTGGTGTCACTGGTGGTCAGTGCCGTGATCGCTGCCTTGGGCAAGTGGAGCAATGGGCTGTTCCAAGGCTGGGAAACGGTGCTTCACCTGCTCACGTTCGGCATCTCTTTTGCCACTTCAACTTTTCTGTTTGCCATGATTTACAAGCTGATGCCGCGCGCCCGCATCGCCTGGCGGGATGTGTGGGTGGGTGCCGCGGTGACCTCGCTCTTATTTGAAATCGGCAAATTTCTGATCGGCGTGTATCTTGGGAAAACTGGCGTGGCGTCCGGTTTTGGTGCCGCCGGTTCGCTGGTGCTCATGTTGCTGTGGGTTTATTTTTCGGCGCAAATTTTTCTGCTCGGCGCCGAGTTCACCTGGGTGTACTCCCACGAGTACGGCTCCAAAGCGAGCCAGGTCGCACAGAAATCAACCTTGATTGTGCCCAATCGTTTGGCTGGGGCTGACGCGGTCACCGCTAACCACAGTGGTGAGCCGCGCGATTTAAATCGCCCATCAAGTGAGATCAACGGCCAGCCGGCGGCTACCATGGCGCAACAATATCCTCCTTATTCAAGCCCCCCCTGATGAAACAAGACAAAACCGCAGCGACCCAGAAACCCGCGCGTCCCATCCGACCCCGCAGCCCACAGACGCATGAGGTGCGCATCATCGGTGGCCTCTGGAAGCGCACCAAACTGGCCGTCGTCGAGCATCCGGGCCTGCGCCCGACACCCGACCGCGTGCGCGAGACCCTATTCAACTGGCTGGGCCAGGACCTGACGGGCTGGCGCTGTATCGATGCGTTTGCCGGTACCGGTGCACTCGGCTTTGAAGCCGCTTCGCGTGGCGCCAAAGAAGTGTTGCTGGTGGAGCAGGACACCGCCCTGGTGGCACAGCTCAAGCGCGTTCAGATTCAACTGCAAGCCAGCACGACTCAAATCGTACGGGGTGACGGCTTGGCGGCCCTCAAACACCTGGACCCAGCCAGCATGGACGTGGTGTTTCTGGATCCGCCCTTTGACTCCGTGCTGTTTGAGGCGGCGCTGCAAGCAGCAGGCCGCGCCGTGGCAGCAGGCGGTTTTGTGTATTTAGAGGCCCCCATTCTATGGACAGACGCTCAACTTGAGAGCGCCGGGCTGCAGGTGCACCGGCACCTCAAAGCCGGTGCTGTTCACGCCCATCTGCTCAAGCGCATCGGGTTAGACGGTTGAGGGGCACTGCATAATGTTTGCCAACCAAGCCCCAGCACCCATGGAGCCAATGACTTTTTCTTCCCCCAATTGACAGGCAAATAATGGCCAACCACGTGATTGCTGTTTACCCCGGCACTTTTGATCCGATCACCCTGGGCCACGAAGATGTGGTGCGGCGCGCAACGCAATTGTTTGACCGCGTCATTGTGGCCGTCGCTGCCGGGCATCACAAAAAGGCACTGTTTTCCCTGGAGGAGCGCATGGCCATGACGCGTGAGGCGGTCAAGGCCTACCCGAAAGTGCAGGTGGCAAGTTTTTCAGGACTGCTGCGTGATTTTGTGGTGTCGCAGGGCGCCAAGGCCATGGTGCGCGGGCTGCGCGCAGTGACCGACTTTGACTACGAGTTTCAACTCGCGGGCATGAACCGCAGCCTGATGCCTGACGTAGAAACAGTTTTTTTGACGCCAAGCGACAAATACCAGTTCATCTCCAGCACCTTTGTGCGTGAAATTGCCTCGCTCGGGGGCGAGGTGGATAAGTTTGTATCACCCAGTGTGAATGAACGTTTGATCGAAAAAGTTCGCAGCGTGGCCCAGCCCTAAGGTCGCAGCCGTTGGCGATGACTGGCGTATATTGGCCCCATTGACAGCGGGATTCAAGCGCGTGTTCCACGCTTGGACCATTTAAGTCTCAATCCTCAAAAACCCAAAATCAAACTGGAGAGAATATGAAAATATTATTGCCCGTGGATGGTTCCACTGTCGCGTTGGACGCTGTTCGCTTTGCCATTCGCATGGCGCAAGACGGCCTGGAGAGCAGCATGGTGCTGGCCAATGTTCAGGAATCTGCCACTTTGTATGAGTTGATGGTTGCGCACGACCCCCAAGTGATTGAAGAAGTCAGCGCTGCGGCTGGCGCTCACACGCTGGCTGCAGCCGAAGCGCTCTTGCAAGAGGCCAACATTCCCTACGAGTCTGAAGTGGCCTCGGGTGATCCAGCCCATACCCTGATTGATATTCTGGAGCGTTTTGGATGCGATCTGGTGGTGATGGGTGCCAGCGGCATGAGTCCCTTGCGCAGTGCTTTGCTGGGCTCGGTATCCAATGAAGTGCTGCACGCTGCGAATGTACCGGTCATGATTGTCAAGGCGGCGCAAGCGCCGGATGTTGATGAGGCTGACCGTGATGAGGTTCAATGACAGGGGTTGAGCCCGCATTGCAGTCGCGATGGAGCAGGAAGCACCCCCGGTTACCAAGGATAACTGGCACCTGCATGATGCCCAGGAGTTAGCCCGCCGGCACGGGGTAGACCCGGCGCATGGCCTGCATGAGGACGAGGCCAGCCGCCGTGCGCAACAGCACGGCCCGAACGAGATCCAGGGGCGGCCGGGGCGCAGTCTTTGGGGCCAGTTCATTGACCAGTTCAAGGATTTCATGGTGCTGGTGTTGATAGCCGCCGCCGTGATCTCGGGCGTCATCGGCGATCTGGTCGATACGCTGGCCATTCTGGTGATCGTGCTGCTCAATGCCGCCATCGGATTTGTTCAGGCCTGGCGGGCTGACAAAGCCATGGCGGCACTCCAGCAACTGGCCGCCACCCACGCCACCGTCTTGCGCAGTGGGCAGGCGCAGGTGATCCCTGCCAGTGAATTGGTGCCCGGTGATATTGTGTTGCTGGAGGCCGGCAACCAGGTGCCGGCGGACCTGCGCTTGATTGAGATTGCCCAACTCAAGGTGGACGAATCAGCCCTGACCGGCGAGTCGGTCACAGTGGCAAAACACACTTCTACATTGAATGGCGTCGCGCATTCGCTGGGCGACCGGCTGAACATGGCCTTTAAAGGCACCACGGCCACCCACGGGCGCGGACGCGGTCTGGTGGTCGCCACCGGCATGGCGACCGAGCTGGGCAAGGTGGCGGGGCTGCTGGACCGCGACACCGACCGCAGCACGCCGCTGCAACTGCGCCTGGCGGCATTTGGCAAACGGCTGGCGCTGGCGGTCATCGCCATCTGTGGCGTTATTTTTCTGGTCGGGGTGAAGCGCGGTGAGGCGCCGGTGCTGATGATCCTGACCGCCGTGAGCCTGGCCGTGGCCGCCATTCCCGAGGCCTTGCCTGCGGTGGTGACGGTGCTGCTGGCGCTGGGCGCGCGCCGCATGGTGTCGCTCAATGCCCTAATCCGCCGTTTGCCTTCGGTCGAGACGCTGGGTTCGGTCACGTTCATCTGCTCAGACAAGACCGGCACCCTGACGCAGAACCGCATGCACGCCGAACTGCTGCTGGCCGATGGGCAGGAGTGGGTGCCGGGAAGCGGCGCCCCGGGTCGCGAGCTTGCCGGGCCGGTCCATCAGGAACTGTTGCGTGCGGCGGCCTTGTGCAACGACGCCAGCCGCAACCGCGAAGGGCTGTGGCAGGGCGACCCGACCGAAACCGCGCTCACGCAAGTGGCGCTGGAGGCCGGGCTCGACAAGGCCGAACTGGAGCGTCAGCTTGAACGGGTGCAGGAGCTGCCGTTCGACTCGGAACGCAAGCGCATGAGCACCGTGCACCAGGCTGATGACGGCTTCATCGCCTACACAAAGGGCGCGCCCGAATCGGTGATTCCCTTATGCAGTTCGCAATGGCGCGTGGAGGGTTCCGTGCCGCTGCAGCAGGCGGCTGTGCTGGCTGCCGCCGAGTCCATGGCGGCGCAAGGCTTGCGGGTGTTGGCGCTGGCCTGTCGCACGCATGCGACCCTGCCCGCGCCCGGTGAAGTCGAGTCGGTGGAATCCGGCATGAGCCTGATCGGGCTTATTGGTTTGATCGATCCGCCGCGCCCGGAGGTGGCGCTCGCCGTGCGCGATTGCCAAACGGCAGGCATTACCCCGGTGATGATCACGGGCGACCATCCGGCCACGGCGCTGGCGATTGCGCGGCGTCTGGGCATCGTCGTGGACGGCTACGCCGAGGTGCTGACCGGGCTTGAGTTGGCTTCCATCGATGAAGCGGCTTTGCGCGAGCGCGTGGCTTCTGTGCGGGTCTACGCGCGGGTCGATCCGGCGCAGAAGATTCGCATTGTCGAAGCCTTGCAGGCCCGCGGTGAGTTTGTCGCCATGACGGGCGACGGCGTGAACGATGCACCGGCCCTCAAACGGGCCGATATCGGTGTGGCCATGGGCCGTGGCGGCACCGATGTGGCGCGCGAGGCGGCGAGTCTGGTCCTGCTGGACGATAACTTTGCCACCATCGTCGCCGCCGTGCGGGAAGGCCGGCGCATTTACGACAACATCCGGAAATTTGTCCGCTATGCCATGTCCGGCAATTCGGGCGAAATCTGGACCCTCTTTCTGGCCCCGATGCTGGGCTTGCCCATCCCGCTGCTGCCCATTCAGATCTTGTGGGTCAACCTGGTGACGGATGGCTTGCCGGGCCTGGCGCTGGCG
The DNA here is from genome assembly GCA_036508025.1 of Rhodoferax sp. Lineage (GTDB taxonomy): Bacteria > Pseudomonadota > Gammaproteobacteria > Burkholderiales > Burkholderiaceae_C > Rhodoferax. The sequence continues at coordinate 6,482 of DATCIC010000261.1, forward strand.
GCCGAGCCGGCGGAGCGCGGCATCATGCAGCGGCCACCACGCGCGCCGCAGGAGAGCCTATTCGCCCAAGGCCTGTGGCAGCATGTTCTGTGGGTCGGCTT
>DATCIC010000262.1:0-4658 GCA_036508025.1 Rhodoferax sp.
CAAACGGTGCGATTGCAGCGCGTCATCGGGTGTCAGCAGTGACTCGACCAGCAGCCATAAATTTATGCCAAATAGGGCTCTAGCCCTCGTCGTTATTGCGTGAGTAGCTTCGAAATGAAGAGCATACGGCAGCGCCAGCAAGATCTCGCAACCGGCCAGCAAAGCCCAGGGGGCGTCCTGCCAGACCAGCCGGTACTGGCCTTTGGGCGCCGCCCGGCGCGCCTGGGTGATGAACTCGCACAAGTCACCCCAGGCGTGCAGGTCGTGCGGCAGGGCCACCAGCCGGAACCCGGCAGCAGGCGCGGCGCCATCGGCCCCCTCAACCTGTGTCACGGCAAATTCGGCCCCGGGCAGCAACTTCAAACCCAGTTTTTTCGCCTCGGTATGCGCGCGCACCATGCCCGCCACCGAGCACTCGTCGGTGAGGGCCAGCGCCGCGTACCCCAGGGCTGCCGCACGCGCGACCAGCTCTTGCGGGTGCGAGGCGCCGCGCCCAAAGCTGAAGTTGGACAGGCAATGCAGCTCGCAATAGGCCGGCACGGGGGCCGGCTCAGTCGCGGGCACGACCGTTTCAAGCGAACAAGCCATGCAAATACCATTGCGCGTTGGCGTTGGCGTTGGCGGCTGCGCCCTGCCCGCTCAGGCGCGCGCGGTAAATCCACAACAAACCAGATTGCTCACTGCGGGCCAGAAAATAGTCGCGCAAGGCGCAGTCATCTGCCACCCACCAGCCAGCCTCAAGCCGCTGCGGACCGGCCACCAGGGTCAACGGGCCCAGGTAGTGGGGACGCTTCTGGTGCACGGCGAGCTGGCGCGGCGTGGCCAGCAGCCAGGTCGGATACAGCGCCGAGCTATTTATATCTTTTAGGGCTCTAGCCACCGTCCCTCCTGCGTAAGTAGCTATCAATTGTGAAGCATTGACAGCGGCTTGCCAGATTTGCATTTTTTCGGGCCGGTGCTCGTCACACGGCTGCATCTGCAGCACCTGTTGCGCGCCCAGGCGGGCGCTCAAACGCTCCAGCAACTGCTGCAGACTGCTCCCTGAGCGGCGCGCGTCGGGCAGCAAACTGGCCGTTTCACCCGCCAACTTTTGCGTCTCCAGCGTGCGCAAATGCAGGGCGTGCACCGGCGCAGGCAAGGTCACGCGTGCCAGCTGTTCGCCCGCCAGGCGCAGCAGATGGGCCGTGTCGCCGCTCGGCTCGGCGCTGCGCAGCACCAGTTGGCCCTGGGTCGCGGTGTTGCGCCGGGCGTCCATGCTCCAGCGCAGCTCAAATGCCAGCACGCCCCGATGCCGCAATTGCAGCCACAACTGCAATGCAGCCAGCAAGCGGCGCGCGCCAAACAGCAGCGCCGGGGCGGTTTCGACCTGGGCGTCTAGCGCCAGCGTCGCATTGAACACATCGGGCAGCTCCAGCCACGGGTAGATCTCTGGCTGCAGGCCATAGGCCCGGTCCAGCGCCGCCAGCAGGGGCGCGCCAAAGCGCCGTGCCACACCGCCCCGGGGCAGGGCGCGCAACTGGCCCCAATGGCTGCAGCCGAGCCGTTGCAGCGTGGCCAGATGGGGCCGCGCCGCCGCCAGGGTGTGCAGCGGCAGATCGTCAGGACTCGTGCGCGCCAAGGCCTTGTCCTGGAGCCGCGCATATGCTATTAAAGAAGTAGCGCCTCGCGCATAGTGGACGGGGGCTACTGGCTTATTTGATGTATAAATTTGGCGCAGCAGCGCCCGCCGACCACCCCACAGGCGCTCACTGGCCGACACCTCCAGCAGCAACGCATCGGCGAGCCGCGCGACCTTGGGCGTGTACTGCAGCGCCCATTCGGCCAAGGCGAGCAGCGCATCAGCCCCCTCATCGGCCACGCTGCCGGTTGAGCTGGTGCGGGCGGCCTCAGGCCCCAGCCGCAGGGCAATCCAGTGCATGACCGGCCTCCTCCATGGCCACAAGCTGCTTGCCAGGCCCTTGGTTGTCACCCCGCAAAGCCAGCAACACCGCCAGACCGACGGGACGGGCGCTGAGCACCAAAGTGTGCGCCAGCGGCGCGCCGCGCCGCTTGAGAATCTGCACCCGCAAGGCGTCTGAAACCACACCGGCGGTCGGCGCACGGGCCAGCAGCAGGCGCAGCACGGCAGGCGAGGACTCACTTTGCGCCGCCGCCGGTCGCAGCACAAACAAGAGCTTGCTGTGGCTCTGGGCGGCGAGTTGCAAACGCCGCAGTTGCTCAGTGCGCACCTGCGGCAACCAGGCCAGCACCGCCACCACCTCGGCACAGCGCAGGGCCTGCTCGGCGGACCACAGGCGCGCCGCAGGCGCAGCGGCGCCAACCCACAACAGCCGCCGGGCATCCAGGCCCTGTGCACCCAGCCCAGGGCCAAACGGCGCATGCGGCGGGCCCACCAGCACCACCGGGCCGGGGGTTCGCGTCAACGCCGGCAGCAACAGGCGCCACTCCTGACAAACACCGGGCGGCTGCAAGATTTCGCTGATCGCCCCCAGGGGCCAGCCACCACCGGGCAACTCGGCGTCCAGCGCGCCGTGGCCGCTGGCAACCGTGGCTCCGGCGGCGCAGGCTAGCGCATCGGCGCGCCAGACGGCGGCGCCAAAATCAAGAGAAGCAACAGACAAGGAACTCGGCAGCATGACCAACCACTAAAAATCGACAGCAATTAACTGTATAAACGAACAGTATAGTGAATTGCCTGGCTTGCGTCTTGTCGATTGGCGCGCACCCTCAAATCGTTATCATCCGGCCATGCCGACCCGCTCTTACGCCCACCTTGACAGCGCCGCCTGGGGCCGGGCCTTGCTCCGCGGTGCGGCCAGTTGGTGGCACATGATTCACCTGGGCGCCATCGTGCTGGTGCTGGCACTGTCGCCCTCGACTTACAACCGCGCCAACCGCGCCATCACGTCGCGCCACATCTACGCCAGCACCTGGCAGGTGTTGCCCTGGTTCACGGCCATGGCCGCCCTGTTCAGCCTGGTGCTGATCCGCATCGTGGTGGTCACGGCGCTGAACTACGGCCTGTCGCAATACGCCCTGCAGATGGTGGTGCGGGTGCTGGTGCTGGAGCTCATTCCGCTGTCGGCGGCCTTGTTTGTCGCGCTGCGCGCCGGGATGACGTTCAACGCGCATGCCAACACTCGGCAACCTCATGACTATTTCACCGCTCGCCCTGAGCCTGTCGAAGGGCATCGACAAGCTCAGCCCGAACGGAAATTGGGTCTTCATCAGGTCGAATCAATAGGCCTCACCCGCCTGCGCGCTGATGTGGTGCCGCGCGTGCTGGCGGGCGCCTTCTCGGTGCTGACGCTGGCCATGATCAACAGTGTGATTGTGCTGGTGCTGGCCTATCTCATCGTCTATGGCTTGTCGCCCTGGGGGCTGCCGGGCTACACGCGCACCGTCGGCCATGTGTTCGATCTGTCCGTCACGCTCGGTTTTGCCCTCAAAACTGTTTTCTTCAGTCTGGCCGTGGCGGTGGTGCCGATGGCCGCCAGTCTGGAAGCCGCGCGCGACCACGTCAACGCCAATGGCGTGCAGCCCGGTGCTGTGCGCCTGTTTTTGGTCCTGTTATTGATCGAAGCCGCCTCGCTGGCGCTCAAATACATCTAGGCTCACATCGTATGGAACGTATGGAACCCCAATCCCCGCCCACACCGCCCCCTGCGGCAGCCGTCGCCCACGTCGAGTTCAAGGCCATCATGCTGCTGGTGCTGGTCACCACCGTGATCTGCGGTTTTTTGCTGTATGTGATGCTGGCGCGTGGCGTGTTTGAGGAAACCCAGCAGCTGGTGCTGGTGGCCGACGACTCCGAAGGTGTCCTCGTCGGCATGGATCTCACCTTCTCGGGCTTTCCCATCGGCCGCGTGCGGCGCATCGACCTGGCCTTGGACGGCAAGGTGCGCATGATCATCGACGTGCCGCTCAAGGACGCACCCTGGTTGCGCACATCGAGCATCTTCACCATGGAACGTAGCATGGTGGGCGAAACCAGGTTACGCGCCTTCAGCGGCATCCTGAGCGACCCCCCCTTGCCGACCAACGCGGAGCGCACGGTGCTGCGCGGCGACACCAACGCCGAAATCCCCCGCATCGTGGCCGGGGCGCGCACGCTGCTGGAAAACCTGGAGAACATGACCGGGCCGGAGTCCAATATCAACACCAGCCTGGGTCACTTGAAAACAGTCAGCGAGCGCTTGACCGGCCGCTACGGCCTGCTCAGCGGCGTGATGGGCAGCGAGGACAACGCCAAAAAAATTATTGCCACGCTGGACCACACCAACGCGCTGCTAGCCAAAGCCGATCAACGCATTTTTGGTGCCAAGGGCGTGATGGACAGCACCCAGGCCGCCGTGGATGGCTCGCAGGTGGCCATCCGCGAGCTCACCGGCGTCTTGACCGACGCCCGCGCCAGCCTGAAAAAGGTCGATGCGGTGCTGGCCGAGGCCCAAGCGGTGGGCGCCAATGCGCGCATTGCCAGCACCGACCTGGGTGCGCTGCGCTTTGAAGTCGAGATCAGCCTGCGCAAGGTGACGCAACTGGTGGACGAGGTGAACCGCAAATGGCCGTTTGCTCGGGATACGGAGATTAAATTGCCCTGATGTTTTTTGCTTATTTTTGGGGTTTTCCGTTTTGTTTGTTTTTTGCTGACGCATGTA
>DATCIC010000263.1:0-2266 GCA_036508025.1 Rhodoferax sp.
CAAGCGACCGACTACACCCCGATCTGGATGATGCGCCAGGCCGGGCGCTTTTTGCCGGAATACCGGGCCACCCGCGCCAAAGCGGGTAGTTTTATGGGTCTGGCAACCAACACCGACTACGCCACCGAAGTCACGCTGCAACCGGTCGAGCGCTTTCCGATTGATGCTGCCATTTTGTTCAGCGACATCCTCACCGTGCCCGACGCCATGGGCTTGGGACTGTCGTTTGCCTTGGGCGAAGGCCCCAAATTTGCCCATCCGGTCCAGGACGAAGCGGCCGTTGCCAAGCTGGCCGTGCCCGACATGGACAAGCTGCGCTATGTGTTTGACGCCGTCACCTCGATTCGCAAGGCCCTCAACGGCAAAGTGCCGTTGATCGGTTTTTCAGGTAGCCCCTGGACGCTGGGCTGCTACATGGTGGAGGGCGCCGGCTCGGACGACTACCGGCTGGTCAAGACCATGCTCTACAGCCGCCCTGACCTGATGCACAAGATTTTGCAGATCAACGCCGACTCGGTGGCGCAGTACCTCAATGCGCAAATCGAAGCGGGTGCCCAGGCCGTGATGATTTTTGACAGCTGGGGCGGTGTACTGGCTGACGGCGCGTTCCAGGAGTTCAGCCTCGCCTACACGGCCCGGGTGCTGGCGCAGCTCAAGCGCGAACACGCCGGTGTGCGCATTCCGCGCATCGTCTTTACCAAAGGCGGCGGCCTGTGGCTGAAGGAAATGGGGCTACTTGACTGCGACGTGCTGGGCCTGGACTGGACCGTCAATCTGGCCAAAGCGCGCGCCATTGTGGGCGACAGCAAAGCCTTGCAGGGCAACATGGACCCCAACGTGCTGTTTGCTTCGCCGACCCAAATTGCCGCCGAAGCGATCAAAGTGCTCGACAGTTTTGGCACACCCTATGCGGGTGAAGGCACCGGGCCAACGCATATTTTCAATCTGGGACATGGCATCAGTCAGCACACACCTCCGGAACATGTGGCGGCCCTGGTACAAGCGGTGCATGAGCACTCGCGCAAGATGCGGGCCTGAGGTCGTCATGAACCGGCCGGTGCCAGGCACTTTCGTCATTTTGCCGCTGAACGCCTAGCACCTTTTGACCCGAATGGGGGATGTTGCGATTTAACTTATGCACAAAAACTTGTCTTTGTAAAGAGTTACTGCTTTGATCACAAGCAATTTGCTATTAAACAAATAGCGATCACAAGTTGTTGATTTATAACGATATTAATTTTTGCTAATTTTGTAAGCAATTTGATCAAAGCCTTGATCTGCAAGGGTTTGAGGGCAATCCAGGCAAACTATCAACAAAGTTATCCACAGAAATTCTGGATGATCATCAAATCACTTATGAATCAAGGGTTTAAGCCAGCTTTCGCAAGTTCACATCAACTAAATGCCGAAAGTCGGGCTCTGGCATGACCCATCAGCTTGCAGTTCTGGTTCACACGCCAGTCCACAGTGCCGTCGCCGGGACGCTGACCTATGTCAGTGAGCTGCCACTTACCGTCGGCAGCCTGGTGCGCGTGCCACTGGGCCAGCGTGAGCTGTTGGGCGTGGTGTGGGACGCGCCACTTGACACCACACCGGCCACTTTTGATCCACAGAAATTGCGTCCGATTGCCAGCGTCCTGGACGGCATTGCGCCGCTGAGCGCCAGTTGGCGCCAGTTGGTGACGTTTGCGGCCAACTATTACCAGCGCTCGGTGGGCGAGGTGGCGCTGGCGGCCTTGCCGCCGCAATTGCGCGACCTGAGTACCCAGCAATGGGGCCGTCGCCTCAAACGTCACGCCAAAGCATCGGTAGTCGCCGAGTCTGCTCTTGCCGATGCTTCTGAATTGGTAGCGCTTAGTCTAGAACAGACGGGGGCTATAGCCCAATTTAATACAAATTCAGGGCCGTTTTTGTTGTTCGGCGCCACCGGTAGCGGCAAGACCGAAGTCTATTTGCAGTGCGTCGAGCAGTTGCTCGCGCGCGAGCCCGATGCCCAAGCGATGGTGATGGTGCCCGAGATCAACTTGACGCCGCAGTTAGAGGCGCGTTTCATGGCGCGTTTTGGTCCCATTTATGGTGACAGCGCCGTGGTGTCCATGCACAGCGGCATGACGCCGGCGCAGCGCTTGAAGAGCTGGCTCGCAGCCCACAGCGGTGGCGCCCGCATCGTGCTGGGCACGCGCATGGCGATTTTTGCCTCGCTGCCCAAGCTCAAGCTGATCATCGTGGACGAAGAGCACGACCCCAGCTACAAAAGCGGGGAGGG
>DATCIC010000264.1:0-4482 GCA_036508025.1 Rhodoferax sp.
AGGGTGCTGACGCCGGTGAGCAGCCATATCGGCCAGTTATTCAACGAACTGCCATGACCGGTAGCCAGAATCCAGCCGGTCGCCAGCAGCAGCGCGATTACGATGGGCGCCATCCCTTGTTTGAAGGCGCGCACCCATCGCAGTTGGCGGTTTCTATGGCCCCAGCGGGCGGCCACGAAGGTTAGCGCTGTACTGGGCAGCATGATGCCCGCCATGGTGATCACGACTCCGAGCAGGGCATGGACCCACGCCAGCCAGCCCGCGTCCACGCCACCGCCAGCGTTCAGGCCCACGTTCCAGCCCAGCAATGCAACAAACAGCACGTTGGGACCCGGTGCGGTTTGCGCCAGCGCGATGGAGGAGGTGAATTGGCTGTCGCTCAGCCAATGCTGTTCTATCACCAGATAGCGGTGCATGTCGGGTGCCGTGGTGATTGCGCCCCCGATGGACAGCAGGGACAGCGACAGGAAATGGCTTAGCAAGGCCAGCCAATCGGTGAGCGTCAGATTCAGTGTCAGGCTCGCACTCATTCTTCGGCCCCCCGAGCCTGAATTTTGCCCAGTTGCCGGTGGGCCCAGACACAGGCGAGCGTCCCCACGCCCAACAGCACCCACGCCAGTGGCACACGCAGCCAGGCAATAGCTACAAAAGTAATAGCTGCTAACGCCCAGCAGACGAGGGCTCCCATCACATTCTTCTCTAAAGAATTGATGAGTTTGAGTCCTGTGCCACCGATCAGACCGGCGGTGACAGCACCCATGCCGCGCAGTGCCCCTTGAACGCCGGGTGAATCAGACACACCGGCAAACAGCGCCGCCAGCGCCAGCACGATCAGCAACGGGAAAGTCAACATGCCGGCCAGCGCCACCAAGCCGCCACGCCAGCCAAAGTAGCGGTCACCGATCATCATAGTCAGGTTGACCACATTGGGGCCCGGCAAAATCTGCGCCACGGCCCAATCTTCCATGAACTCCTCAGGCGTGAGCCATTGTTTTTTTTCCACCAACTCACGTTGCACGATCGCCAGCACACCGCCAAAGCCCTGCAAAGCCAGCCGTGTGAAAGACCAGAACAGATCGTCAAGTGATTCTGGGCGGGCGCGCAGGGCGTCGTTACCGTTGGACCTAGCTCCGGGCTCTGGAAGTGTGGAAGTCGACATCAGCCGATTATCAAGCGAGCGGGTGGACTGGTTCTGCGCCTTGCGTGATCACCCGAGCGACACGGGCGCTGCCATAGGCGCGCATCCAGGCGCGGATGACCACGCCGCTCATGCTGTGGCCGATGAGCGCGACTTTGGCGGCACCGGTTTGGCGGCACAGCTCAGCCGACAGCTCAATAAACCGGCTGGTAGCGCGCAATCGCGGCTTTGACCTCGTTCGTCAGGGCGAAGCCGTCGCCAAATCGGGCCGCCAATTCATCCGCCCGTTTCACAAAGGCCTCAATCCCCATGCCGTAGATGAACTGCATGGCACCACCCGTCCAGGCCGGGAACCCAATGCCGAAGATAGAGCCGATGTTGGCGTCATGCACGCTGGTGAGCACGTTCTCGCTCAAGCAGCGCGCCGTCTCCACCGCCTGACGATAAAGCAGGCGGTCTTTCAGGTCGGTGATGTCCCATTGAACATCGGCTTTTTCAAACAGCGGTTTAAGTTGCGGCCACAGAAATTTTTTGACGCCTTTCTCACCGGGGTATTCGTAGAAGCCAGCGCCGCCCGCGCGGCCGGGCCGCCCGTGCTCCTTCACCATGGTGACCAGCAGCGCTTCGCCTGGGGTGGCAACATAAGTCTTGCCCTCGGCTTCAAAGTCGGCGCGGGTTTGCTCCATCACATGCAGACTCAGCGTCAGCGAGGTTTCATCGAGCACCGCCAGCGGCCCGACCGGCATGCCACTCTGGATGCCCGCGTTTTCGATGGCTGCCGCCGGAATGCCTTCACCCAGCATGGCGACACCTTCCATGACAAAGGTGCCAAACACGCGGCTGGTAAAGAAGCCGCGCGAATCGTTCACCACAATTGGTATTTTGCCGATAGCCTGCACGTAGTCGTAAGCCCTCGCTACAGTGTCGTCACTGGTTTGCCGGCCACGAATGATTTCGACCAGCTTCATCTTGTCCACCGGGCTGAAGAAATGGATGCCGATAAATTTGTCTGCAGCCGCACTTGCTTTGGCCAGGCCGCTGATGGGCAGCGTGGAGGTGTTCGACGCAAAGAAGCCACCGGGCGCCAGCATGGGCTCGGCTTCTTTGGTGACTTTTGCTTTGAGCTCGCGGTTTTCAAACACCGCTTCGATGATCAGGTCACAACCGCCCAGGTCCGCCACCTGGTCGGTGGCGCGAATGCGCGCCAGAATGGTTTGCTGGTCAGCGGCGCTCATGCGGCCTTTGTCCACGCGCGCCTGGGTAATCTTGGCGCTGTACGACTTTCCCAGATCAGCCTTGTCCTGGCTCACGTCTTTGAGCACGGTGGCGATGCCTTTGCTGGCTTGGGCAAAGGCAATGCCCGCACCCATCATCCCGGCGCCCAGCAAACCCACCTTGGCCGGTTTGAAGCGCGGCGCGTTACCGGGGCGCGACTGGCCGCTCTTGATGGCGTTGAGGTTGAAGAAAAAGGTGTTGATCATGGCGCGGGCGTTGATGCCGGTCATGAGCTTGGCGAGGTAGCGGCTCTCGATGCGCAGGGCGGTCGGCAGGTCTACCTGCAGCCCTTCCACCATGCACGCCATGATGGCTTCGGGCGCCGGGTACAGGCCGCGGGTTTGCAGCTTGATCATGGCCGGTGCCACCACCAGCATCTGTGCGACCGCCGGGCTGGAGGGCAGGCCGCCGGGCACCTTGTAGCCCTTGGCTTCCCAGGGGTGCTGGGCGCTGGGGTTGGCGGCAATCCAGGCCAGTGCCTTGCTGCGCATCTCCGCGGCGGCGGTGTCGCCCGGTGCGACCAGCTCATGCACCAGTCCCAGGCTCTTGGCTTCCTTGGGCGAGAAAGTCTTGCCTTCCACCAGGTAGGGCTGTGCGCCCATCAGGCCCAGCATCCGAGTCATCTTGGTCACACCGCCCGCGCCCGGCAGCAGGCCCAGCGTCACTTCAGGCATGCCAAACTGGGTTTTTGGATTGTCAATCGCCACGCGGTAATGGCCCACCAGCGCCACCTCCCAGCCGCCGCCCAGCGCTGTGCCGTTGAGGCAGCTCACCACCGGCTTGCCCAGTGCCTCCAGTGTGTGGAAGTTTTTCTTGATCAGTTCGATCTCGGTGAAGATCGCACTGGCGTCCGAGGGCTTGAGCCGCATCGCGCTCTTCAGGTCAGCGCCGGCAAAGAAGGTGGACTTGGCCGATGCCAGGATGATGCCTTTGATGGCGTCCTGGTCCTGCAGAACCTGCGTCACCAGCGCCGACAGGTCCTGCTGCCATTGCAGGCACATGGTGTTGACGGGCGAGTTTGGCTCGTCAAAGGTGATGGTGGCGATGCCGTCTTGTAATTCGTACTGGATGGTTTTCATGGTAATGTTTATATGAAATTAATAGCTGCTTACGCAATGAATACGGGGGCTAGAGGCTGATTTGTTATATAAATTTATGGAGACAGAGCTGGTTCACTGCGTGTAACTGCGGTCTGTCCCGCAAGGTCTCACATTTTCTCCACAATCGTGGCAATCCCCATGCCGCCGCCCACGCACAGCGTGACCATGCCGTAGCGCAGCTGGCGCCGGTGCAGTTCGTCAATCACGGTGCTGATGAGCATGGCGCCGGTGGCGCCCAGCGGATGCCCCATGGCAATGGCGCCGCCATTGACGTTGACCTTGTCATGCGGCACTTTCATCTCTTTCATGAAGCGCATCACCACGGCCGCAAAGGCCTCATTGATTTCAAACAGGTCAATCTGGTCAATCGTCAGACCGGCTTTGGCCAAGGCCTTGCGCGCGGCCGGCATCGGCCCGGTCAACATGATGGTCGGGTCAGCGCCGCTCAGCGCCGCTGACACGATGCGCGCGCGCGGGGTGAGGCCGTGCAACTTGCCAGCGGCTTCGGAGCCAATCAAGACGGCTGCTGCACCATCCACAATGCCAGACGAGTTGCCGGCATGGTGGACATGGTGGATGCGCTCTACCTGCGGGTAGCGCGTGAGGGCGAGCTGGTCGAAACCCATGCCGCCCATCTGTTCGAACGCGGGCTTGAGAGATGCAAGTCCTTCGAGCGTGGTTTGCGGCTTGATGAATTCATCCTGGGCCAGAATGACCTGACCCTGAAAATCGGTGACAGGCACCAGAGAGCGCGAGAAATAAGCACTCTCGCGTGCCTTGGTGGCGCGCTTTTGCGATTCGAGTGCAAACGCATCGACGTCCTGGCGTGAAAAGCCCTCCAGCGTGGCAATCAAATCGGCACCAATGCCCTGCGGTACAAAGCCCGTGGCGGAGCTGGTTTCCGGGTCCATCGCCCAGGCGCCGCCGTCTGAACCCAGCGGTACGCGGCTCATGCTCTCTACGCCACCG
>DATCIC010000265.1:0-3541 GCA_036508025.1 Rhodoferax sp.
CAGCACCGCTATCAGCAGCGCGGCGGCGGCCGAGCCGGCCATCACCGGCGACGCCGCGAGCATGTCGGCCAAACCGTCGACGGCGTGGACGCTAATCTGCTGGACATGGTTGACCAGCGTGATGACGTCGCTGGCTTGCACGTTCTGTGCATCCTCAAGTTGAACGTGCAAGTCGGGCCAACCGCTACGAAAGCTAATTTTCGCGAAGATGCCATTGGCGATGGCGACGAGCGAGAGTACGCCCATGGGGCGCAGCAGATGCTCAAGCAGGCGGCTGCGCTCAGCCGGGGGCGCGAACTCATAGACTTGACCGACCAGTTGTGCAATCGTGATTTCCGACACCTGGCACGTCACTTTTTCCGAAGACGTTCCCTCGATCGTTGGGTTGTGATTCATGGCATTTCGCTCCTAGGGAATAGACCCGCGGCCTGTCGTGAACGAGGCGGGTACATTTTGAAAACGTTTTGGCAGCATCTTGCTGCCAAGCAGACCTGTCAGGATAAACCGAATGTGCTGCCGACATGTTTCAATTTGATTCCCAATTGCGACAGTGTGTAAAGCTGAAAGTAACGCATCTGCAGCGCAGGGACGGGATCAGCACCGCTGGCTGACTTGTCGTCCATGCACCACCTTCATCCCGGCGTTGACCAGCCATTAGCAGGCGAGCTGATCAACGGTACGTTGCCGCCGCCTTAACGAGATAGGCCCTTGCCATGAGCAGCGTTGGCCACGGCCAGTGCCGTCATGTTGACCACGCGCCGTACCGTCGAAGACGGCGTGAGCACATGGGCCGAGGCGGCTGCGCCTAGCAAGATGGGGCCGACGGTGACACCGTTTCCGCCTGTGACTTTGAGCACATTGAACAAGATGTTGGCGGCGTCCAGGTTGGGGCAGATCAACACATTGGCCTCGCCATGGAACTTGCTGTCCATCAGGGCGGCATCGCGCATTTCCTCCGACAAGGCGGCATCGCCATGCAATTCGCCATCCGATTCCACATCGGGCGCCAGCTTGCAGAACAGCTCATGGGCCAGGCGCATTTTGACGGCGGACTTGCGGTTGGAGGATCCGTACATCGAGTGCGACAGGAAGGCGACTTTGGGCGGCAAGCCAAAGCGCCGGACTTCATCGGCCGCCATCACGGCGATACTGGCCAGTTGCTCGGCGTCCGGGTCTTCATTGACGAAAGCGTCCGCGATAAACAGTGTGCGCTTCTCCAGCATCAGGGCGTTCAAGGTTGCAAATCCGCAAGCACCCTCTTTAACCCCGATCACATCACGGACGTGCTCCAGATGCACGTCAAAACGACCCAGCAGTCCACACAACATCGCATCGGCATCACCGAGTTTGAGCATCAAGGCGGCAATGGTGGTGCTTGAGCGGCGCACGGCGGCCTTGGCGGCCTCGATGGAGACACCACGTCGGCCCATCAGACGGTGGTAGGTTTCCCAGTATTGGCGAAAGCGCGGGTCATCTTCGGGGTTGACGCACTCCAAATCGGTGCCCAGACGCAAGCGCAGGCCGGCCTTGATCAAGCGCGCCTCAATGACGGCCGGCCGTCCAATCAGGATCGGTCGGGCCAGCCCTTCGTCTACCACCACTTGCACGGCGCGCAGCACCCGCTCATCTTCGCCTTCCGCATAGGCCACCCGTTTGGCTTCAAGGGGCACGGCTTTGGCGGCGGTGAATACCGGGCGCATGATCATGCCGGTCTGGTAAACAAAGCGTGACAACTGCTGACGGTACGCGTCCATGTCTTTGATGGGGCGGGCGGCGACACCAGACTCTTCGGCGGCTTTGGCCACGGCGGGCGCAATGCGCAGGATCAGGCGCGAATCAAAGGGGGTTGGAATCAGGTATTCGGAGCCAAACACCAGTTCTTTGCCAGCGTAGGCATTGGCCACTTCCTCGCTGATGTCGGCCTTGGCCAAGTCGGCAATCTGGCGCACGCAGGCCTGTTTCATGGCCTCAGTGATCTTGGTGGCGCCGCAGTCCAGTGCCCCTCTGAAAATGTAGGGGAAGCACAGGACGTTGTTGACCTGGTTCGGGTAATCCGAGCGGCCGGTGGCGATGATGCAATCGGGGCGCACTGCTTTGGCCAACTCAGGGCGAATCTCGGGTTCCGGGTTGGCCAGCGCCAAAATAATCGGGCTGCGGGCCATGGTTTTGACCATGTCCTGCGTCAGCACACCGGCGGCTGAGCAGCCGAGGAAGACATCGGCCCCGTTGACGACATCGGCCAGCGTGCGCAATTCTGTTTTCTGTGCAAAAGGGGCCTTGGATTCATCAAAGCCGCCGGGGCGGCCTTCATAGATCAGGCCTTTGGAGTCACACACAAAAACGTTTTCGCGCCGCACCCCCAGGCCCACCATGACACCCAGGCACGCCAAGGCGGCGGCGCCGGCACCCGAGACTGCAATTTTGACCTCCTCAATGCGTTTGCCAACCAGCTCCAACCCGTTAAGCAAGGCCGCGCTAGAGATGATGGCCGTGCCGTGCTGGTCGTCATGAAACAGCGGTATGTTCATGCGCTCGCGCAATTTCTTCTCAATGTAGAAGCATTCTGGTGCCTTGATGTCTTCGAGGTTGATGCCGCCCAGGGTGGGCTCCATCGCAGCAATGATCTCAATCAATTTATCGGGGTCGCGCTCGGCCAGTTCAATGTCAAAAACATCAATGCCAGCAAATTTCTTGAACAGGCAGCCCTTGCCCTCCATCACCGGTTTGGACGCCAGCGGCCCAATATCACCCAGGCCCAGAACTGCCGTGCCGTTGGTGATAACGCCGACCAGATTGCCGCGTGACGTGTACTCGGTGACCAGTGACGGATCGGCCTCAATGTCCAGACAGGGGTAGGCCACACCGGGTGAATAGGCCAACGACAAGTCCCGCTGGTTGGACAGCGGCTTGGTCGGGGTGACCGAGATTTTCCCGCGCGTGGGGTTGCGGTGGTAGTCGCGGGCTGCTTCACGCAGGGCATATTCGGCGGGGGAGAGTTCTTTGGTCATGTCAATTTCCTGATTTGATTTGCAAACAGCCTGGATTTAACGCTCCATCAGCATCCTAATCCCAAATATTCATGTTATTGAACCGAGAGGGGGCTACTTTCCCCCCCCCCAAAGTCTTAGAGTTGCCCCTCAGTCAGGGTGTCAAGCTGGAAGCGGCCGCTTTTGTCCCAGAGCCAGGTATCGGTGTAAGCCACGCGGCCCATGCGCACGGGCGTCGGAAAGGGCGCGGCATGGCGCACGGTGCGCTCGATCTCGGCGATCACTTCGGGCGCGTGCTTGGGCGGGCGCAGCCAGTGCAGGCGGGCGACCCGGCCGTTGCCATCGAGGTCAACCTCCAGCACCCCAATGGCGTACAGCAACGCGGGCAGTTGGCCGTGAAATATGCGCTCCGCATTCTTGCCATAGATGTGCTTGGCTGCATCGGTTCGATAGGCACGGGGATTGCTGGCGCCAGAGACAGTGGGCACTGTAGGCGGGGCAGGTCGACTGGCAACTGGTGGCTCTTTGGCAGGCGCTGGCGTCGGCGGTACCGT
>DATCIC010000266.1:0-2794 GCA_036508025.1 Rhodoferax sp.
GATATCGTATTTTTTCTTCAGTTCGGAAAAAAGGCGGGCGGAACCCTGCAGCAATTGTTCACGGTCACGTTGCGCCAGCCCCTGGCGCAACGATTTGTCGTTGGCGAGCACCACCATGGCCGCCCCCAGCATGTTGGCCGAGAGCTCGATTTGATCCCGGTAGATATGCTCGGCGAGCGCAGCGGTTTCCACCGTATGCCGATTGATATCAGCGATTGCTTTGAGACGGATCAGCGTCACGATGAGCAGCGTAGCCACCACCAGTACGCTGGCGAGCGGGAGCAAGAACCACAGCCGCAGTCGTAATGTTTCCCCACCGACCTTTTCCCGAAAGAGCATTTTCACCCCCAAGCGTCTGATTAAACTCAAACGCTCGAAAGGGCAGATTGAGAAAACGCAAAAACGGACAAGTCCGGGGCAAATACACCCTGGAATTCAAGCTGGGCCGAGGGCACCGACTATCGCCCGCTTTGTAGAGCCACGATCGACCGGTGGCCGATGGCGGGTGCTCACGTCCATCAAATGGGCGCCACCTAGCCGACTGACACCCCAAGTTCTGAGTGACCGGTATGGAGCGACCAGTTCGCAATGCTGTACAGCCGCTGTGTGTCTACTGGAGTCGGTCACGGTCGCCCGAAGCCGACCGTCAAAATTGAACGTCAGCAATGGAGCGCAGCGTAATTCGGTTTTGCAGCGGAAGCCGACCGTCACGAACGGCAGCTTTATGGCAACTCAATGACATAACTTGGTAAGGCGGGTTTGCCATTGTTGATGGGGGCCGTCTTGGCAGGGCGCAGCTTTATAGTAGAACTGCTACAGAATCACGATTGGCTATTTGCCTTAGACAACCGAATTGAGTTGCTGCCGGCGTCTTTGGCTTGGTACATCGCAGTATCAGCCAACCGAAAAAAGTCGTCCAGAGTACCTTCGTTGTCGATGAACACGACCACGCCGATACTAGCGGTGCATTGATGCTCGGCCACAGTATCGGCCTGTGCGTCGTGCTTGATAGTCAGCTGGTAGGGTTGGGCCAGCGCGACGCGGATTTTCTCAGCGATGTTGCTGGCATCGGCTGTCGATTTGACTTTATCCGCATCCAAGTCACTGAGCATCACCACAAACTCGTCGCCGCCCAGGCGCGCCACGGTATCGACCTCGCGCACACAACTCTTCATGCGCGTGGCAGCTTGCTGCAACAGCAAGTCGCCTGCCGCATGCCCCAGGGTGTCGTTGAGCGCCTTGAAGTTGTCCAGATCAAGAAACATCAGCGCTCCGTAGCGTCCGTTGCGCTTGCTCTCAGCCAATGCCTGGCTCATGCGGTCATTTAGCAGGCGACGGTTGGGCAATTGCGTGAGCGGGTCATAGAAGGCCAGTTGACGCACCTGTTCATCCCGGTGCCCCAGCTCTGCCAGCAGGTGATTGAAGCCGCCAATGAGTTTGCCAATTTCGTCCTGGCGCGTAACCGGCAGCGGCGCTGGGTGCAGGTCTGACTGTGCCATCACCGCCAGCGATTTCACCGTGGCCAGCATCGGCGCGAGTTGGCGCCGCACCATCCACCACGTCAAGCCAGCGGCCAGCAGCGTCAGCGACAAGGTGGCCAGCAGCAAGCGCCGCTCCACGTCACGAATCGGGGCAAAGGCTTCCTCGGCCGGCAGTGAGGCAACCACAAACCAGCCGGCCACCGGAACATTCTTGGCCGAACTCAGCACTTGCACGCCAAGCGGATTGACAAAAAGTTCGGTGCTTTCTTTTCCTCCAACACGCGCGTCGATCACCGGGTCGACGCCGGGGGCCGGGAACTCTTCCATGATGCGCCGCTTGTCAGTCGCCGTGACGATCAGCCGGTATTGCGGCGCGACGAGCAAAAAGCCGCCGGTCTTTCCATAAGCGGCTTTCTCAATCATGTCCAGAAAATTGGGTTGGCCCAGATTGGTCACCCCCATCAAGGCGCCTATCACCTTACCAGACGCATCGCGAATCGGTACGATCATGCTGAAAATCGGGGCCTTTAATACCTTGCCCATGACGGGTCGGCCAATCGACGTTTTTCCATCCTTCAGCGCTGAGACTACATAGTCCCGGTCCATGTAACTGACGCCCAGCCGTGCTGGATCTGGCGGCGTAGTGGAAATGATTACGCCGTCAAGACTTAAGACATTGATACCGCCGTTGAACAGACTCAAAAGAAACGTGTGTTCGTCCAGTGATGATTGCAGGCTCGCCGCATTGGTCAGAAGCGCAGGGGTAAGCGTTTTAGCCAACCTTTCCAACGCGCTCAATCGGTCGTCCAGCTCGTGATTGACCTCTTCGGCGACGAAGGTCGCGGTCGAGAACTGCTGATCGCTCAACAGGCGTTGCATATCGGTGTGCAGTATCCGGCTGGCGTAGAACATCAGCAACCACAGACTAAGCAGAAAAATGCCCAGCATGAACAGGGTTACGCGGGTCTTGATGGACAGAGTTTTGAAAAAATCCGGTTTCATGCCGACTTCTACCATAGACTGTTTGCCTTGTGGGCAACAAAGTTTGCATTATCCCGCTTATGGCAAGGATGAAATTTGCCAAACAAGGCGCGGCAGTGTAATTGCCTTATGCAGGTGTGACACTCAATAGTTACCCCAATTTGCCGGCCTTCCAATGCATATCTGAACGGCGGGTTTGGAGGAGGCATTTTGGCAAGCTGGCTGACAGCTATGTGTCTTAAAGAGTCAGCCGCCGTCGCCGGCTGCCGAGCGCCGAGGGGAATGTCAGGTCTGGAGAAATCTGTAGACCCGGATCGCAGCGTTTGCGGGTG
>DATCIC010000267.1:0-5183 GCA_036508025.1 Rhodoferax sp.
GTCACCCGGGTTGCCTCGGTGCAAATCTACGACCATGTGGAAGCCATGGAATACATGGATGCGCATCGCCTGTCGGCTGTGATGCTGATCTTCTCCTTCCTGGTACTGCTGGCGCTGTATGCATGGCGGCCCAGCCCGAAGAAAGGAGCATGACATGAGCGGCATTCAAGCGCGTTTTCGCCTCGACTGGCCGGGATTTTCGCTCGATGTTGATCTGCGCTTGCCCGCGCGTGGCGTGAGCGCGCTGTTCGGCCACTCCGGCTCCGGCAAGACCACGCTGCTGCGTTGCATCGCGGGGCTGGAGCGCGCACCACAAGGCCGTCTCACCGTCAACGGCGATGTCTGGCAAGACGATGGGCACTGGTTACCCACGCACCAGCGAGCGCTGGGCTACGTGTTTCAGGAAGCCAGCCTGTTCCCGCACCTCACGGTAATGGGTAATCTGCGTTACGGCATGCGGCGCACGTCGGAGGCGCAACGCGTCAGCCTGGACCAGGCGATAGAGCTGCTTGGCATCGGCCATCTGCTGGAGCGCAAACCGGACCGGCTGTCGGGCGGCGAACGCCAGCGTGTGAGCATGGCGCGTGCCTTGGCATTAAGCCCGCGCCTGCTGCTGATGGACGAGCCGCTGGCCGCGCTAGACCTCAAGCGCAAGCAGGAAATCCTGCCCTACCTGGAGCGCCTGCACTGTGAGCTGGATATCCCCGTTCTCTATGTCAGCCACGCGCCCGACGAAGTGGCGCGGCTGGCTGACCACATCGTGGTCATGGAGGCGGGCCGCGCCGTGGCCACCGGGCCTTTGAGCGACACCCTGGCCCGGCTGGACCTGCCCATCCAGCTGGGTGAAGACGCGGGGGTGGTGCTGGATGCCGTGGTGGCCGAGCGCGATGCAACCTGGCACTTGGCCCGGGTGGAATTCCCCGGCGGCAGCCTGTGGGTGCGCGACGGCGGCCAGCCCCAAGGCCACCCGGTGCGGGTTCGCATTCTGGCGCGCGATGTCAGCATTGCGCTAGAGAAGGTCTCCGACACCAGCATCCTCAACTGCCTACCGGCCACGGTGGAGCAACTGGCCGGTGACCACCACCCTGCCCTGTCGCTGCTGCGGCTCAAGGTGGGTCAATCGCCGTTGTTAGCGCGACTGACGCAGCGTTCGGCGGTGGGGCTTGGTCTTACACCAGGCACGGCGGTTTGGGTGCAGATCAAGGCCGTGGCTTTGATTGGGTAGCGGTTGGTGGCGTTCCCCCGCTCCCCGTGACACGGCACAAATTCTCAAAAACCCTTCCAAACGGCTCTGTCATCCCAAGCAGCCATACTGTCTCTGTATGGCACAACCTGTGCCGAGAAAGCCTGCCCATGAGTGACCATTCCGCAACACCCTCCCGGACCATCCCGTCGATGACCACGGGCTGGTCGCAGTTCACGCGCCTGCTGCGTAAAAACCCACCCCGGCTCAATCTGGCCCTGCAAGGCGGTGGCGCACACGGGGCTTTTACCTGGGGCGTTCTGGATGCCTTGCTCCAGCAGCCTGAGCTAGCGTTTGAGGGCCTGAGCGGCAGCAGTGCCGGAGCCATGAACGCTGTGGTGTTCGCCGATGGCTGGATGAAAGGCGGGCGCGTGGGTGCAGGCCAGGCGCTGGCCGAGTTCTGGACCGAAGTCGGGAGCCAGATGCCATGGGCACCCATGACACGCGGGGAGAACGATGCAGTCAACCTGTCTCCCGCCACCAAAATGATGGCCCACTGGGCTGGCTATTTTTCTCCCTCCCAGCTCAATCCCTTTGAGCTCAATCCGCTACGCGACCTGCTGCTGCGCCAGATTGACTTTGAGGGCCTGCGTGCGCACTGCCCCTTCAAGCTGTTTGTCGGTGCGACACAGGCCAGCACCGGCAAGCTGCGGGTGTTTCGCGAGACCGAGCTCACGCTGGACATGCTGCTGGCTTCGGCCTGTCTGCCCAAAATCCACCATACGGTGGAGATTGAGGGCGAGCCGTATTGGGACGGCGGCTACTGCGCCAACCCGGCTGTATTTCCGCTGTTTTATGACTGCGAGTCACGCGATGTAATGTTGGTGCTGCTAAGCCCGCTCAGGCGCGAAGGCACGCCGCACACGGTGCAGGAAATCGACACGCGCATTGCCGAGCTGGGGTTCAGCGCCCACTTTGTTCGCGAGATGCGTATGTTTGCGCACGCCAGGGCGTTTGCCGGTCGGCCCTTCATCCGCTGGGGGCGGCTGGAGCGCCGTCTGCACACCCTGCGTTTTCACATGGTTGACTCCAGCGGGCTGGCCAATCTGGAGCGCAGCGACACCAAACTGCTGGCGCATGGGCCGTTTCTGGAGCTGTTGCGAGAGCAGGGCCGCACACGCGGCAGTGACTGGTTGGTGCAGCACGCCACCGCCATCGGACAGCACGCCACGCTGGATGTGCAGGCCTGCTTCACCTGAGGCACCCTCTTGCATCCCGGTCGGGTGGGGGTGAGTGGGGGCTACCGCCCAAGCCACCCATTCATTCAAACAAAATAGGCCTTCAGCCCCCGTCTATCAAGCGAAGACAGCTACTGTATTTATAGCAAGTCGCAGCACTTCTTGTATTCTTGCCACTGCCGCAAAGGCAAGGGGGCATTGCGCCCGGGTGTCCTTGCCTTGTGCACAGTCTCGATCCGCGGCCCCAGGCTGCGCCACATCTCGCGCATGTTGTACACCCGCCCAGATGGCATCGGCAAAGGCCTTCATGCATCGACTGCTGACGGTGGGCGGCCCTTCGCCGTCATCGAAGGCGGACAGCGTGGGCGGATCAGTGTCGTCCTGCGTCGCCGCCACCATGACATCCAGCGCCGCAGTGCGCCAGTTTTCGTCCCGAAGTTCGCGCACCAGGGAGCGGCGCCGGGGTCGCAGAGATGCTTCATTAACCAAATTTAAACAAAATGCCGTGACCACCGCGCGGGTATTCCCAGTCGACGTTGAAATGGTCGCTGCAGATGATGCGGCAACTGCCGCACTCCAGGCAGCCGTCGGTGATCAAGGTGACGCTGCCGTTGCCCTCGGTCTTGTAGCAGGACGCCGGGCAGACGAAGGTGCAGCTCTTGACGACGCAGACATTGGTGCAGACGTCTGCGTCCTTGATTTTGATGTGCGGCCGCCCGGCGTCGACCCGGTAACGGTTCTGGAACAGTTTTTCTTCCACATTGACGGTGATGGTGTTCATCGGATGGCCTTCCAGAGTTTGAAAGCGTCGCCTACCAGCCCTGTTAACTTGCGGGTCTTGCGCAGGTGCGCGAATATTGCGCGTTCCTTGGTTTTTTTGTCCACGCCGTCCACCGTGATCATGGTGCGTGCCGCCTGTGCGACCATATCAGGGTAGCTGGTGAAGAACTGCGGGCTCTTGTGCAACACGCCTGGCAGGTCGCGGTACTTGTGCAGGTCCTTCATCACGAAGCTGGCATCGAGCGCCTTTTTGTAGGTGTAAAGCGAGTCTGCGCGGTAGCCTCTTCCAGCGGCTTTGGCCTCGATGACGGTCTGGGCGGCCAGTCGTCCGGTGGTCATCGCCAGGTTCGAGCCTTCACGGTGGGCCGAGTTGACGAAACCACCCGAGTCGCCGACGATCATCCAGCCGTTGCCATAGACCTTCGGAATGGCATGAAAGCCTCCCTCCGGAATCAGGTGGGCGCAGTATTCCTTCATCTCGCCGCCCTCGATCAAGGGTGCAATGGAGGGATGGCGCTTCATCTGTTCCAGCAGCGCGTAGGGACTGGTACGGTTCGGGTTCTTCGCGAAATCGCTCAACATGCAACCGACGCCGATGGTCAGCGATTCTTTGTTGGTGTACAAAAATCCGGTGCCCACCATGCCGTCGGTGATGCGGCCCACCAACTCCATCACGACACCGGATTCCTCGCCGATGTTAAAGCGCTGACGAATGGTTTCCTCCGGCATGAAGAGAATCTCTTTGACCGCCAGCGCCACATTGCCGGCGGGAATTTCGGGATGAAATCCGGCCTTGCGCGCCAGCGTGGAATTGACGCCATCGGCCAGCACCACCACGTCGGCGTAGACATCGCCGGCCTCGCGGTCGCACTGCACACCCACCACCTGATCGCCGTCCATGATCAGGTGCTTGACGGTGGTCTCGCAAATCAGCAAGGCCCCAGCCTCGCGCACCTTGGCGCTGAACCACTTGTCGAACTGCGCGCGAATGATGGTGTAGCGGTTGTAAGGCGGCTTGTTGTAGTCTTCACTGCGAACGTGGGTGCCGACAAAGGAGTTCTCGTCGAGCAGCCACATGCGCTGCTCGATGATGTGGCGCTCCAGCGGTGCATCGTCGCGGAAATCCGGAATGATTTCCTCCAGCGCCTTGGAATACAGGATGGCGCCCTGCACGTTCTTGCTGCCGGGGTATTCGCCGCGCTCGATCTGCAGCACCTTGAGACCGGCCTTGGCCATGGTGTAGGCGCAGGCGTTACCGGCCGGACCGGCACCGACAACGATGGCGTCGAATTGGGTTGGTTTTTTCATCACAGTCTCCTTTAGGCCACTTGTCGGCTGCGCAGCGCCAGATGGGCGGCGAAGGCATGCGTCAGCGCGGGTAGCACCTGCATCGCATTGCCGACGATGCCGTAGTGCGCGAAGTCGAAGATCGGCGCGTTGGCGTCGGTATTGATCGCCACGATCACGTCCGAACTCTCACAGCCCACACGGTGCTGGACAGCGCCGGAAATACCGGCGGCGATGTAGAGCTTGGGCCGCACGGTCTTGCCGGTCTGCCCCACTTGCCGGTCGGCCTCCACCCAGCCGGCCTGCACGCAGGGGCGCGTGGCGCCGACCTCGCCGCCGAGCACACGCGCCAGCTCGAACACCATTCTGAAGTTCTCCGGGTTCTTCAGGCCCTTGCCGCCGCTGACGATGACGTCGGCATACGGCAAGTTGATCTTGTTGCTGTGGGCATCGGCAATGAAGTCCAGCAGCTTGGTAACGATCTGCGTCTCCACCATGCCGAGCGTATCGTGCACGATCTCTCCGCTGCGGCTGGCATCAGCTTTCGGCATCAGCATGACGCGCGGACGCACGGTCGCCATCTGCGGGCGGTAGGCCAGCGTCATGATGGTGCAATACAAGGAGCCGCCAAAGGTGGGACGCGTCGCGGCCAGCGCCTTGGACGTGGGGTCAATATTGAGTTCGGTGCAGTCGGC
>DATCIC010000268.1:0-3135 GCA_036508025.1 Rhodoferax sp.
TCCTGACGAAATGTTGCAGAATCACCCCATCGGAATTGATGGGGTGAATGTGCAGAATAATTCGTCTCAGGACCACGGTGCATTACTCCGCGTAGCGGCTTCGTCCAACAGGTCCGTCAACGCGGACGCCCAAGGGCGCCCGCGCCTGCGGCGCTCTTATTCCTTGGGCGCCGGTTACGTCCGACGTTGGGCATCATGCAGGCGAGTTGGCAGCACGTCGTTGTGAAAGGAGCCTGATGAAAACGAGAGCTGACGTACCACGCACCAAGAAATATCCGCCAGAACTGATGGTCGCCATGTTTCGCAAGGCTGCTGCCCTGCGCAACGAAATGCTGGGGGCTGGCTTTACAGACAATGGTGGAGCTATTCACAGCGCCGAGCGCATCATGAACATTCTGGGCATGGGTCTGAACTATCCAGGTCTCAGCCATATAAATAATCTCAGGCATTTCAAAGATGCGGTGTTTTCAGTAGAAGCTTGGGACCTACATCAGGCCGGCAACAAGGTGCTTATCGAGCATGTGTCACCTTTGCGCCATCTCACTCAAATGGCCATAGAAGAAATCGGCAAGGGAGTAACGGACGATCAATTCAAGGATTTTGTAAGGCAACACTACAAACTCGTGCTGTTGTCTCCATCGGAGACGCTGCGTTTGAACAAGCAGAATCGTTCCAAGGTGATTGATGATCGCCTTAGCAAAGCAAGCATTCACCTGGCGGTACGAAATGCACATGATGCCCAACTGTAGGTGGAGCGGACAGGCCGGAAGCACCGTGCCACAATCAACCACCGTAGCGGCCTGCCGCTCACCAAAACGTTAGCGGACAAGAAACCCGGTGGTAGTTGACTTGCTGCATACTTCGAGCTATTGCGTCGCAAAAGGAGCGTAAGCATGGGAAACGTGAAATCGATTGAGAGCGCTGTGGAATCGCTTCCCTCTATGGAGCTAGCTGAATTCCGGCGGTGGTTCGCTGAATTCGATGGCAACGCGTGGGATAGGCAAATCGAGCAGGATACGGCCTCTGGCAAGCTCGACCAGTTGGCAGCAGAGGCACTTGCCGACTATCGTGCAGGTTCGGCGAGGCAATTTTGAGGTTGATGCACACTGCATCAAAGCGGTTTTGGCAGTGCCTTGACGCTTTACCATCTGAAATTTAAGCCGTAGCGCACCGAAATTTCGCGCAACTCAAGGCTGATCCAAGTCATCCATCACTGCATTTCAAGACTGTTGCAAATGGTCGATTTCATAGCGTCCGAGTCGGCCTCTACTACCGCGCACTTGGCCTCTCCGTGCCAGACGGCGTACATTGGTTCTGGGTCGGCACGCATGGCGAATATGACAAGCTCGTCGGCTAACAGGTTGCTCGTATCGGACATTCAGCAGCAGGATGCCGCTGCGCGGCGCTTGCCGCCTGCCGGACAGTGCCGACGTTAACGCGAAAATAGCGTCCGTGTTAGTCTACGTCCCATGAGCCAAATTTCTGTTGCCGACATTTTGAAACTGCCCGTGCAGGAGCGCATTCATCTTGTTGAAGTGATTTGGGAAAGCATTGCTGCCGTCCCTCACGCCATTGAGGTTTCGCCCGATCTAAAAACCGGCTCGTGGCGTACCGCTTGAAGTTTGCCGGTCGGGCCGTTCGTGAAATTGGATCTATCCGCAAATGGCTGGAACAACACGGAGTCGAACCATGAACGTAATGACTGTTGACGACTATCACGCAACGATTGAATTCGACCCTGGTCTTGACATGTTCAGGGGGGAAATTCTCGGCCTCAACGGCGGCGCAGATTTTTACGGAAAGAATCCGAAGGAACTTCGTGCGGAGTTCAAGCGCTCGCTTGATGTTTTTCTTGAAGTGTGTGCCGAGAAGGGGATTGAGCCAAGACGTCATTTTTCGGGAAAATTCAACCTGCGGATTTCCCCGCAGTTGCACGAAAAACTCGCCATTGCGGCGCAAGCCAGGGGCAAAAGCATCAATGCCCTGGCGCAGGAGGCTTTGCAGGAAAACTTTGCGTGAATTGGACACAAGTTAAATGGTCACTCCATCGGACGGCTGTGCCGGCCGATGAATTTCGACGTTAACGCGCCAAGCCACGCGGCTGCAGCACCAGCAGCAGCAACGCCAGCGCCGCAAAGCCGATGCCGGCCGCAAAGGTGAATGTTGCGCCCCAGCGCTGCCACAACCAGCCCGCCAGCCCACTGGCGATCAGCATCGCCACGCCGCTGAGCAGGTTGAAAAATCCGTAGCCGGTGCCGCGTAAATCCGTCGGTGCAGTGTCTGCCACCATCGCCGCCAGCAGGCCTTGCGTCATGGCCATGTGCAAGCCCCACAGCGCCACGCCGGCCCAGAACACCACGCCGCTGTTGCTGTAAGCCAGTAGAGAGTCAGCGCCAATCAAAAGCAGCAGCCCCCAGCCTAACAACCAAGTGTGGCGCACTTTGTCGGCCAGCTTGCCAAACGGGTAGGCGCAAGACGAATAGACGATGTTCATGCCGATCAGCACCAGCGGCGTCCAGGCCAGCGCCAGGCCGCCTTCGCTAGCCCGCAGCACCAAAAAAGCCTCGCTGAAACGCGCCAGCGTGAATACCGCACCCACGCTCACCACCCACCAGTAAGCGGGGCTCAAGCGGGCCAGGTTGGCGCGGCTGATGGGGTTGCTGCGCTTGGTCGTGATGGGTCGATCAGGCTCCTTGACGCCCCACACCAGCAGCGCCACGCACATGAAGGCGGGCACGGTGGCCACCCAGAACACGGCGCGAAAGTTATCGTTCCACAGCAGCATGAAGACGACTGCTAACGTCGGCCCCAAAAACGCGCCCACGGTGTCAAGCGACTGGCGCAAGCCAAAGGCGGCACCGCGCACCTCGGGCGGCGCAATATCGGCCACCAAAGCATCACGCGGCGCACCGCGAATGCCTTTACCGACGCGGTCCAGCAAACGGGCCGTGATGATCCAGCCACTGGAGGTGGCCATGGCAAACAGCGGTTTGGAAAAAGCCCCCAGGCCGTAGCCCAGCACCGCCAGCGGCTTGCGCTTGCCCCAGTAATCGCTTAAAGCGCCGGAAAACACCTTGACGATCAGCGCCGTAGCCTCGGCAGCGCCTTCAATCAGCCCGACCACAAACATGCTGA
>DATCIC010000269.1:0-8056 GCA_036508025.1 Rhodoferax sp.
CACGCGCCGTGTCGCCCACCGTCGGCACGCCGTGCAGGTCAATCCCATAGCGCTCGCCAATCTGCTCAAACAGGCCGGGTTCTGGCTTGCGGCAGTGGCAACCCTCATCGGGCGCGTGCGGGCAATAAAACACGGCATCGACCCGGCCACCGACCGCCGCCAGCATCTTGTGCATCTTGGTGTGCATCGCATTGAGCATCGACACATCAAACAAGCCGCGCCCCAGCCCGGACTGGTTGCTGGCAATCACCACATGCCAGCCGGCGTGGTTGAGCCGGGCAATGGCCTCCAGCGCACCCGGCAGAGGCTGCCATTCTTCCGGGGTCTTGATGAATTCGGCACTGTCCTGGTTGATGGTGCCGTCGCGATCGAGGATGACAAGTTTCATGGTACCCCTATGGTTGTGGACGCGCAGGCGGCAACCGGCTCAGGCCGCCAGCCGCGCCAGGTCGGCCACTCGGTTCATGGCAGTGTGCAGGCTTTTCAGCAAGCCCTGGCGGTTCAAACGCAAGTCCAGTTGCTCGGCATTGACCATCACGCCATCAAAAAAGGCATCCACCGGTGCGCGCAGCGCGGCCAGGGTTTGCAGCGAGGCGGTGTAGTCACCGGCCTCAAACTGAGCATTGGCCTGCGGTGCCAGCGACTGCATCGCGTCGTAGAGGGCCAGTTCGGCTGGCTCCACCAACAGGACGGCGCTGACATGGGGATCAACGTCGGGCACCTTTTTCAGAATGTTGCTGATGCGCTTGTTGGCAGCGGCCAGCGCGGGCGCTTCGGGCAGGGCGGCAAAGGCGCGCACGGCGGCAAGGCGCTTGGGAATGTCGCCCAGACGTTGCGGTCTTTGAGACACCACCGAATCCACTTCTTGCGCGCTGTAGCCCTGCTCGCGCAGGGAACCGGCGAGGCGCTCGTAGATAAATTTGGACAAGTTAATAACTGTTTTCTCATCGAAAACACGTCGAGAAAATCCAGAAGCGTGGACAGAAAAACCACCCGCGCGTTCTTTTTCTGCAATCTCCCTGCCTTGCTGGCGATCCCAAAATGTCTCCTGTATCTGAACATCATTCAAAACGTCAAATGCAATTGTCAAAAGCGGTTCGAGGTCGAGTGGAAGGTCCTTTTCAATCAACATTCGTATGACGCCCAACGCATGACGGCGCAAGGCAAACGGGTCCTTGTCGCCAGTTGGTAGGTTGCCGATACCAAACATGCCGACCAGGGTTTCCAGCTTGTCGGCCAGTGCAACCACCAAGCCGGTCGTGTTTCGCGGCAACTCATCACCAGCAAAGCGTGGCTTGTAGTGGTCTTCAATTGCGACCGCGCGGTCTTCACCTAAACCGTCATGACGGGCGTAATAGCCGCCCATGATGCCCTGCAGCTCGGGGAATTCACCGACCATATCGGTCAACAGATCTACCTTGGACAGCATTGCAGCGTTGTCCGCGTTTTCGTCGTAGGCATCCGTTACACCGGCGTCAGAAAGCTGACGTGCAATAGCACGGGAAATGGTCCGAACACGCTCAGTACGTTCACCCTGCATACCCAGCTTATTGTGATAAACCACCTTGTCCAGTCCTTCGACGCGCGACGCCAGCGTCTTCTTGCGGTCCTGGTCGAAAAAGAATTTGGCATCGGCCAGACGCGGACGCACCACGCGCTCGTTGCCGCCAATGACAAAGCTCGCATCATCCGGGCTGATGTTGCTCACCACCAGGAACTGGTTGGTCAGCTTGCCGGCGGCGTCAAGCAGCGGAAAGTACTTCTGGTTGGCCTTCATCGTGAGAATCAGGCATTCCTGCGGCACATCGAGAAACTGTTGCTCGAACTCGCACACCAGCACGTTCGGGCGCTCGACCAGGCCAGCGACCTCGTCGAGCAAGACGTCGTCCTCAATCGGACGGGCGCCGTTGCCCACCTTCGCCGCGGCGTAACCCAGCTGGCGAACAATCTCGGCCCGGCGCTCGGCAAAGCTTGCAATCACGGCACCGTCTTGGGCCAGCGTCGCGGCGTAGCGGTCGGCATCCGCAATCACGACCGGTGATACCTTCGCTTCAAAACGGTGCCCCTGCGTGGTGTTGCCCGCCGTGAGCCCCAGCACCTTGACCGGCACCACCGTACTGCCGTGCAGCGCGATCAGGCCGTGCGCCGGACGCACAAAATTCACGCTGCTCCAGCCGGGCAACTCGCAATCGGTCTCCAACTGGTAGCTCATGACCTTGGGGATGGGCAAAAGGCGAATCGCTTCTTCCAGCGCCTTTTGCAGGCCGGTGTCGAGCGTGGCGCCAGTGACCAGGCTGTCATAGAACAAGGCCTCAGCCTTGCCGTCCGGGGCTTGCCGCAGCGCGGCCACGGCGGCCACCGGGTCCGACACATCGGCACCGAGCGCCTGCAGTTTCTTGATGAGCGCGGGCGTGGCCTTGCCAGCAGCGTCCAAGCCAACCGGCACGGGCATGAGCTTTTGCTGCACCGCCTTGTCAGCGGCCTTGAGCCAGACATGCGTGATATGGGCGGCCAAACGGCGCGGCGAGGCATAGGCTGTCAGGACGGATTCGGCAGCGACCAAGCCCTGGGCTCGTAGCTGGTCGGCCAGCTGGGTCGCAAACGCGTCGCCCAGTTTCTTGAGCGCCTTGGGTGGCAGCTCTTCCACAAACAATTCAACAAGAAGGCTTTTGGTCGTCATAGTCTTTAATCAGTTAAGGACGGAGCTTGTGCTACGCACTGCGGTCTATCCCCAGGCATCAGGAAGCCCTCTTCGTCATCTGTTCCACCCACTCGCGCGGAGCCAGCGGGAAGCCCAGGCGTTCGCGGCTCTCGAAATAGCTCTGTGCCACGGCGCGCGCCAGGTTGCGGATGCGGCCCATGTAAGCAGCGCGTTCCGTCACGCTGATGGCACCGCGAGCGTCCAGCAGGTTGAAGCTGTGGGCACACTTTAAAACCTGTTCGTAGCCGGGCAGAGCGAGCTGCTGCTCGATCAGGTATTTGGCCTGCTTTTCGTGGGCCGTGAAAGCGGTGAACAAAAAATCCACATCGCTGTGCTCGAAGTTGTAGGCCGACTGCTCTTTTTCATTTTGCAGGTAAACATCGCCATAGCGCAGGCCGTCAGTCCACTGCAGGTTGTAGACGTTGTCCACGCCCTGCAGGTACATCGCCAGGCGCTCCAGGCCGTAGGTGATCTCGCCCGTGATAGGCCGGCAGTCAATGCCGCCGACCTGCTGAAAATAGGTGAATTGCGTGACTTCCATGCCGTTGAGCCAGACCTCCCAACCCAGGCCCCAGGCGCCCAGGGTCGGGTTTTCCCAGTCGTCCTCGACAAAACGAATGTCGTTCTGCTTCAGATCAAACCCGAGCGCCTCCAGACTGCCCAGGTACAACTCCAGAATGTTGCTGGGGGCTGGCTTCAAGACCACCTGGTACTGGTAGTAATGCTGCAGGCGGTTCGGGTTTTCACCGTAGCGGCCGTCTTTCGGGCGGCGGCTCGGCTGCACGTAGGCGGCCTTCCAGGGCTCCGGCCCAAGCGCTCTTAAAAATGTAGCGGTGTGCGAGGTGCCAGCGCCGACTTCCATGTCATAGGGCTGCAACAAGGCGCAGCCCTGGTCGGCCCAGTAGGACTGCAGTTTCAAAATAATTTGCTGGAAGGTCAACATAACTGGGGTGCGGGTATGGGCTACGCCCTGGATTTTGGAAAACGACACGCTTGCTCGCGCGCAAACGCGGATTTTACGAGGCTTGCAAGCCGTCAGCCTAGCACGACCGATGGACCGACGACTGGCGTTTGCGCAAGTTGCTGCGTGTACCCAGCAAGACCAGACTCAGGGCCAGCAGCCACAGCGGCCACAAGCCATAGCGGGCAAGCCACCAGCCATAAGCACTCACGCCGCTTCGCCCCTGCACCTCACCCACCAAAACGCCGCGCGTATTGCGCGCCAGCGCGTGCGTGACGCGGCCCCGGTGGTCCACAATCGCCGTCAGCCCGGTGTTGGTGGCCAACACAAAGGGGCGCGCAAATTCCAATGCGCGCATGCGCGCGATCTGCAGGTGCTGGTCCATCGCCAGGCCATTGCCAAACCAGGCCAGGTTGCTGACATTGACAAAAATAGTGGGCGCCTGGGCCGGGTCACTGAAAAGCAGCCCCAGTTCTTCACCATACAGGTCCTCCACGCAGATATTGGGCGACAGCCGTTGCCCCTGCCACTCAAAGGGGGGCTGCTTGGGCGCGCCGCGGTTGAAATCGCCCAGCGGGATGTTCATCATCGCGGTGAACCATTTGAACAAGGGTGGGATGAACTCGCCAAACGGCACCAGGTGGTATTTGTCGTAGCGCCAGGGCTGCGACTGCCCCGGTTTGAGCCCGACCACGGAGTTGGTATAGCCGTCCTGCTCGTTGCCCAGCGGTGTGCCAATGATTGCCGCTTGCTGACCGGTGGCAAAACGCTGTTGCAGTGCACGCCAATACGCGGGTGGCAACTGCTGCGGCAGAACGGGAAGCGCCGTTTCAGGCGCAATCACCAGCGCGGTGCGACTGCTTGTCAATTGCTCGCCGTACCACTGCAAGGCCAGCGGCACGCCGCTGCCACTCTCAAACTTTTCGTTCTGCGGTATGTTGCCCTGCAACAGGGTCACTGCCAGGCGCCCCGTTGACTGTGAGGCCCCCGCATCGTCGGTGCGCTGCAGAGCGGGCAGCGCCAGCAGCCCCAGGGCGGCCACCAGGGGAATGGCCCGCTGGCGCCAGGACTGATCGGGCTGAACCAGCTGCACCAGGCTCATCGCCAGCCACGCCGCCAAAGCGCACAGGCCGTACGCACCCACCCACGGGGCGTAGCCCGCCAGCGGCCCCTCGACGTGGCCGTAGCCCGCCGCACCCCAGCCGAACCCGGTCAACCAGATGCCGCGCGCCAATTCAGCCAACAACCAGAGTGATGCAAAAACAATAGCTGCAAACGCCCTGTTGACGGTGGCTAGCGCCACAAATAGCCCACAAACTGCGGCATAGTACAAGGCCAGCAGACCGGCCAGAGCGAACACCGCCAACGCCGCCAGCAGGCTCGGTAAACCGCCGTAAGTGTGCATGGCGACAAAGGTCCAGCCAAAGGAGCCGATCAGCCAGGCAGTGCAAAACAACCAAGCCCACAGCGCGCCCAAGCGCCAGTTGCCGCGCGAATCCGTGTTGCTGGCGGCGCTGGCGTGACCACCCTGGCGGCAGCTTTCCAACAGCCAGGCCAAAACGCCCAACGCCAGCAATTGCAGCCACCAAACCGGCTGCCCAGGGCGTAAGCCCAGCAACCCAAAAGGAACATCCGGCAGCGACCAGGGCCAGGCCAGGCTGGCCGCATGGGCGAGCCCGGCCAGAACGGCCAGCGCCACGCGCCACAGCGTGACCGCTGGCGCTGACGTCACTTGCAGGGCCGACCAGCGGGACGCCTCGCTAGGCGGATTCATCGGGCACCGGTGACACCTTGAACCATTTCACCGCCCCGCCCTGGGTCAGCATCACCACAAAATTGAATCCGGCCAGCACATGACGTTCACCGCGCTTGGGGACATGGCCCATTTCGTGGGCAATCAAACCACCAATGGTGTCAAACTCGTCGTCCGGATCAGTACCGGTGAACTGAACGCCAAAGGCGCTCTCAACGCGCTCAATCGGGGTGTCGCCACTGACGCGGTAAGTGCGGTCGGCCAGGCCATAAATGTCGCCTTCATCCTCGGCAATATCGAACTCATCTTCAATCTCGCCCACAATTTCTTCCAGCACATCCTCAATCGTGACCAAACCGGCGATCCGGCCAAATTCGTCGATCACGATCGCCATGTGATTGCGGTTGCTCTGAAAATCGCGCAACAAATCGTTCAGCCCCTTGCTTTCCGGCACAAAAACCACCGGACGCAGCAGGGCCCGGATGTTGAGCTCAGGCGCGCGCTGGAGTTTGAGCAAGTCCTTCGCCATCAGGATGCCGATGATGTTTTCGCGCTCGCCGTCATAGACCGGAAAGCGCGAGTGCGCGGTATCAATCACGCCGTGCATCATCACGTCATACGGGTCGGCGATATTGACCAACTCCATCTGGGTGGCGGGCACCATCACATCACCGGCCGTCATGTCGGCCATGCGAATGACGCCTTCGAGCATGCGGCGCGACTCCGCACCAATGATTTCGTTGTCTTCAGCCTCTGCCAGAGTGGCAATCAGCTCGTCGGTCGAGTCCGGGCCGGGGTGAATGAACTCGGCCAGTTTTTGCAGAAAAGTACGTTTATCTTCCCGATCGGGACGCGAAGGGTGGGGGTCTGACACAGCCAGGAGAGCAGGACATGCGGTTGTTTGCGAGCCTCAAGGATAGCGGATTGGCGCGCCCCTGCGGCACCAACCGCCAAAAGCACGTTATTTATGACTGCTTCGCTGCGCGTCTGGCACCGCGCTGCGGTGTGCCATCATCCCGCCCAACGCGTCTCGAAACTGCTTCACATGCACCTTGATACGGTAGTCGGTCAGGGCCAACTGCTGGGCCACCAGCTCGGTCAAACGGGAGTCAAGCGTGGCGGGCAGCAGCAGCAAATGAGCCTCCGACTCAGACCCGTCGTACGCCACCTTGGCGCCGGCTTTGCGGGCAATTCTCAGCATGGGGGTGTTCTCGCTCAGGGCGTGAATGAACATCCGGCCAATGCCTGCATTGCGGGCGTGCATCGCGGCCCGGTCAAACAGACGCCCACCGTAGCCTCGCCCGCGTGCTGATTTCAACACCGACACGCCAAACTCGGCACAGTCAGTCAGCTTGCCGTCAGAGCAGAAGGCCAGATGTGCCATCGCAATCAGGTCCAGCCGACGGCTGTAAATGCCAAAGATCTCGTCCCGCTCAAAATTGAGGCCGTCGGCATAGCGCTGAATTTGCTCGTCATTGGCCGCAAAGCCAAAACGCAGATAGCGGTCATGCGGCTCAAGCGCCAGCAAGTGCTGGGCGATGCGCGCGCGATGGTTCGCCCCTAGCGAGCGGATCGGCACCATCAAAGGCGATACCCGGCCAGCCGGCGGCGCAGTCTCACCCTCCATGGGCAAATACCACATCGCAGGATCCCTGTCCGACAGCGGGTTAACTCTTTCTTTGGTTTCAGTCATGTGTCGCACTATAAGGGTTTTCCCTTAGGCTTGCCAGCCCAAAGTTAAAATCAACTTTTTCTGATCACCGGTACAGGTGCGCATGCCCGCCTGATAAGCGTTTTGAATGATTCCCGGCAAGTTGAGCCTGCCGTGGCACTGATTCAGCTCAACCCTTTGACTAACTAACATGCAGATGCCCTTTCTTCCAAACCTGTGTTGCCATGGCAGGCCATACAGCTCAGGCAAATGTTTGGACAAGTGAATTGCCAGTGTATTGTTTTTGACGATAAAGTGAGCCCCATGAACACCCGCAAGCCACCCCATGAGCAACACTGAACTCAGCGCTCTGCTGCTGCTGTGCACGGCAGCGAGCTTTACGCCCGGCCCCAACACGACCTTGTCCACAGCGCTGGCGGCCAACCTGGGTTTGCGGCGCGCCCTGCGGTTTGTGGTGTCGGTGCCCGTTGGCTGGGGCCTGCTGTTTAGCCTGTGTGCGGGCGGCGTGGGGGCGATGGTGATGGCACTGCCGGTGCTCCGGCTGGCGCTTCAAGCGCTTGGCGTGGCGTACCTGTTATGGCTGGCTTTCAAGCTGTTTAAAACCAACACACTGGCGCAGGCCGATGCCGCACAACTCAATGTCACGTTCTGGCAAGGTGTCATGCTGCAGTTTGTGAACATCAAGGCCTGGATGCTGGCCCTGACCGTGGTGGCAGGCTGGCTTGCCGGGCGCGCCGACCTGCTGAACCGCTTTGCCGTCATCCTGCCGCTGATGCTTTTGTTTGGCCTGTGCAGCAACCTGACCTACGCGCTGGTGGGCTCGCTGTTGCGCCAGTGGCTGGCCGACCCCGAGCACGCGGGCAGGCGCTTGCGCTGGTTCAACCGCAGCATGGCCGCCGTGCTGGTGGCAACCGCCGGCTGGATGAGCACGTTTTAACCTTGCCAAGAAGGGCTTCAACATGAATTCCA